>DAINRK010000077.1:0-12176 GCA_036741855.1 Anaerolineales bacterium | reverse complement strand
CTCGAGCGCGTCGGAAATTCCCCTCGCATCCAGCCACACCTGGAATGGATCCTCATTCGCACGGGCCTGTTCCAATGCCAGTGAAGCCATACTCCAGCGTTCGCAATTTAATTTCCACCCACCTGATAACGTGACATGACCAGGAATTTTCAATGTGCAAGTATCAACGTCGTCGGGCAATTGCGGCCAGCGCTCGATTGGCAAAGTGACAGCCCCCGCAACCACATAGATCATCATACCTTCACGAAGCAGATGAAGACCTTTAGGCAGATTCATACGTCCACGTTGAGTGGATTCAGCAATGAAATTTGTGGCGCGTTCAAGAGTTGCGAAGCTGATGTCCAGATCGTCAGGGTGGATGCGTTCGATCGCGCGGCGGATCAGATTCCGTTGGAGTCCGACCGGGCTCTTCGTCAACGCGGCATGATCAAAAGCCACAAAGTCCTCATGATCGTGAACGACGCAATTCTTCCAGGCCTCATCCAAAACACGCGACACAATCTCATAATCACCCGCCAGTGAACGAGACGTACGCCAAACCACTTCACGAAAACGCGGATTGTAGGATTCAAGCGTGGGGATTAACAAGTGACGCAAACGATTGCGGAAGAAATCCAACGATGCATTGCTCGGATCATGACGAGGGCGAAAACCGTTTGAAGCGCAATAGACGATGGTTTCCTCGCGCCACACATCCAACAGTGGGCGAACGATCGGGATTTCGGAGTCAAACATGTTGATGATTGTGCGATAGTTCATGCCTTTAAGCCCCGCTAATCCCGCGCCGCGAATGAAGTGCATGATGACAGTTTCCACCTGATCATCAGCTGTATGGCCAACAGCCACGGCTTGTGCGTTGAAACGGCGCGCTTGACTCATGAGAAAACGGTACCTCATGATACGTGCAGATTCTTCAATGGAAATTTTCTCAGTATTCGCGAAGGAACGTACATCTGCACTCTCGATTACCGACGGGAGATTGAAACGTCCAGCAGTCTGTTCGACAATGTTTGCATCCGCATCCGAATCATGTCGCAGTTTGTGGTTAAAGTGCGCGACGATCACCCGGTATCCTGCCTTGCGCAGTATACCCATCAGGCACAGGCTATCAGGTCCTCCTGAGACACCCGCAATAACAGGATGATCTTTGCTAAGTCCGCATTGTTCGCGGAGAGTGAATTCGATGTTATCGAGCATCGTTATTATCTGTCATTGCGAGGGCGTTCTTTGCCCGAAGCAATCTCTAAATTAGGAGATTGCTTCGTCAGCCTTTCAGGCTTCTTCGCAATGACATTATTTAACTTGATACAACTCCACAAGCACGCCGGCAGTGCTTTCGGGGTGAATGAACGCATATTTCTTTCCATCTGCAGCGGTGCGCGGTTCTTCGTTGATAAGGCGAATATCTTTCGAGCGCAACTGCGTCATCATTCCATCAATGTCATCCACTTCAAGGCAGATATGATGCATACCTGGTCCGCGTTTTGTAAGATATTTGGCGATGCCAGAATCATCCGTAGTCGGTTTCACCAATTCCACTTCTGAGCCGGGGAGAGGCAGGAATGCCACTTGTGATTTTTCAGCAGGCACGTCCCGCAGTTCATGCAATTCCATGCCCAACGCATCACGCCAGAATTTAAGGGCTTTCTCCATATCGTCCACCACGACGGCTACATGGTTGATCTGTTTTACCTTTGGCATGGGATTTCACTCCAACTCAAAATATTAATCTTACATAATTGATTATAGCCGCTTCTTGTCATACAGTTCGAGAACGATTAAGATTGAACAATGCTCAATCTGCCCATTAATGTGCGACGCGTTGCAGTAATCATAGGTATTTTTGTTCTGGTCTTTATTGTCCTTGAATTCAACCGGCGCCTCGAAGAACTTAATATGCTGAACAAGCAGCATGAACTTGTACAAACACAGGCAACACAAGCTGTTCAAACCCAACTTGCCTTGCAAACCGAAGTTGCCTATGCCGGTTCCAACGCGGCTGTGGAAGAGTGGGCACGTACGGATGGTCACTACATCCAGGATGGTGACCTGCCGGTCGTTCCCATTGGGCAGCCGGGAGAGGCACCTGTTGAATCCAGCACGCCCATGCCCGCGCCAACACCAATGGCAAAATGGGAAGTCTGGTGGAATTTATTTTTTGGAGAATAGAACGGCCGTATAGGGGATTTTATGGCCACACAGGAAAATGTATAATTTTTTACTGGCTACAGTTGAAAATTTCACCTGTGCAACTTGAATAAATAACAGATAAAAATATCATGAAAGAATCAGGTTTCGCGGGCTCGATACTTCAATCAATTCTCAGACTCTGGCACAGGTTAGTTGAGCCATCCAAGGAGCTTAATGAGGAGGATCGCCCACTATCGCGCGTGCTAAACGGGGTGTTATTAATTCTGGTGGTTGTCGGCGGAATTGCCCACATAGAATATATCATTCGTCAAAATCAAATCAATCTCTCTGACTGGATCGTGATTGCCGGGCTTATCCTGTTTGTCGTGGCCTATGGTATCAACCGCCAGGGATACTTAATGATGGCGCTCACGCTCGTATTTGGCGCTTTTATCGTAGGCACATTTGCCACTCTGTTTTTAAAGCGCGAAATTACCGGAAGCACTCTTGTGCTTTTTTATTTGATCATCCCAATATTGATAGGAGAACTTTTTCTTTCGTTGCAGGGTTATCTAGTAATCGTCGGATTAATATTGGGTGGCATCCTTGGACTCGTTTTTATCGGATTGAATGTAGTAGATTTATTCTCATTTTTTCTCATCTTTTCAACTCTCATAGGTCTTGCCAGTTTTCATCGACGACGCATACACAAACAGAGACAAGCATCCCTTCGCGAGAATGAGGAGAAGTATAGTTCTGTTATTTCGGCGATGGCAGAAGGGATCATTGTTCAAGCCGCGGATGGCACGATCCAGACATTCAATACCAGTGCAGAGCGTATTCTTGGTCTGACGGCCGAGCAATTGCAAGGGCTCGCACCAATAGACCCACTCTGGCGCGCCATCAAGGAAGACGGCTCAGATTTTCCTCCCGAGGAGTATCCAACGATAGCCACCCTGTATTCAGGTCGCCCACAAAGGGGCGTGATCATGGGCATTCACCAACCTGATGGAAGATTAACCTGGATCTCAATCAATACCCAGCCATTATTTCAGGAAAACAAAACTCTACCCTCTGTAGTGGTGGAAACTTTTACTAATATCACCCGTGAGCACAATCTGCTGGCTGAAGAAAAACGCCATACCAGACAGATGAAACTGCTCAATGAAATTATCAATGCCGCTCTGGAAACATCCCATTTCAAGCAGATGCTCCAGACATTTGCAGATCGGCTGGGAGAAATGCTGGAAGCAGATGGAGCTTACATCACCATCTGGGATGAGAGAAAAGGACACATCACTTCCGCTGCCCTTTACGGCGATATATTAGACACGCAGCCTTCTCCACAGCTGGAACACGGTGATATTACGTTGACGGAATCAGTTCTAAAAGCCGGACAACCCCTTGTAGTCGAGGATATTTTCGATACGCCCTATCTCAGCCCACACCTGGCGAAAGTTATTCCTGCACGATCTGTGCTTGCCCTGCCATTGATCATGGGGAACGAAAAATTGGGAGCCGCACTGATTGCCTTCAACAAGCCACATACATTCTCTGCGGAGGAAGTTTCGATCTGTGAACAGGCTGCGCGGCAGGTCGCGTTGGCGGTGTCCAAGGTGCAGGTATTCGAGGCAGAGCGGCGCCGCGCTTCGCAATTGGCATTGCTCGAGAATGCCAGTCGTCGCATTGAAGGCGCGCTGGACCAGGAAACGATATGTCAACGTACAGTGGAAATTTTAGTGAAACGATTCGGTTATGCGGAAGCGGCAATCATGATTTCAATCGAAAACGATGAACTGAAATTGGTCGCGATTAATGGAACGGAAACCCTGCGCTTAAAGCCAGGCTTCATCCAAAAAAAGGATGAAGGCATTATTGGCCATGTGGCAACCATTCGCGAAGTCTATATTGCACAGGACCTTGCATACGATCCATATTACTTTCACCCGACCAACCCTCGCTCCGGTTCCGCCATCAGCCTGCCCATGTTGCACGAAGATCAGTCGCTGGGGGTCCTCTATGTGGAAAGCAAAATCACAAATCACTTTGACGCAGATGACATACAAACCCTCCAAACCTTAACCGCTCATGTGACAACAGGTATACAGAGGGCGAGGCTCTATGAAGCTGAACAACGCCGCGCGTCGCAGCTGACTTTGCTCGAAGAGTCCAGCCGCCAGATTGCAGGCTTATTGGATGAGCGTGAGATCTGCCAGCATGTGGTGCATGCTGTTGTCGGTAGTTTTGGTTATACAGAAGCCTCCATCTTATTGATGGTTGAAAATGAAGAGTTGGAGTTGATCGCCATTGATGGAACCGAAGATATGGACTTCCAACCTGGCTTCCGTGTGAAAATAAGTCATGGCATTGTCGGGCTTGTGGCTTCGAAACGGGAAGTTTATATTACAGGCGATATTTCAAAGGATCCATATTATGCGACTCCCCCAAATGGACCTCGCAGCGGCTCGGCCATGAGCTTGCCCATGTTATATGAAAAGGAATTAGTAGGCGTTCTTTACATTGAAAGCATCGCCTTCAATGATTTCGATATTGATATCGCTCATACGTTTCAAACGCTGGTGAGCCATATTGTTACAGCCATTCAGAGAGCTCGACTTTTTGCTGTCGCCCGCGACCGCTTGCGCGCGATCACTGCAGTACAATCCGTTTCTCAGACAATCGCCTCCTCACTTGAGGTCGAACAAATATTTCAGACCGTTGTAGAAATGCTGAAAAATACATTTGGCTATAACTTTGTCAGTATTTATTTGCTGGACGGCGAGGTGCTGCGCCTCGGTGCCGAGATGGGCTACCTACCAGATTTGATTTTCACAGAAATTCCCCTGACGAGCGGAATTGCAGGGCGGGCCGCGCGAACCGGACAGATACAATTCATTCCGGATGTAAGGCTTGAGCCAGATTTTCTACGCGCTTCCTATGAAGTGGAAAGCGAGATCTGCGTTCCATTAGTTAAAGAAGGAAAGGTGCTGGGTATGCTCAATGTTGAATCACGACCCGGCAACCCTCTCACCCAAACCGATGCCGATCTTTTATCCTCTCTTGCGGCACCTATTGCAATTGCTATTGATAACGCGCAGTTGCACAGCAGCGTCAAGTCTTTGGCTTTGACGGACGCTCTCACAACATTAGCCAACCGCCGTGCCTTCGACTATGCTCTTGAGTCTGAGGTCGCCCGCGTGATGCGCTACGGCCCACCTCTCTCACTCATTATCCTTGATATCGATTCATTCAAGATTTATAACGATACATGGGGGCATCCCGCCGGTGATGGCCGGTTGCGGGCGGTAGCAGACTTGCTGCGCTCGAACATGCGTCACCCTGATATCGCAGCACGATATGGCGGCGAAGAATTCGCCTTGCTTCTTCCGTTTACGGATAAGGCCGGAGCAATCCTGCTGGCTGAACGTTTACGCGCTGCCGCCCAGGCTAACGCACCGCATGGATCTCAAAACGCCGAAGCAATTCCTGGCTATACATTAAGTATCGGCGTGTCATCTTTCCCCGAAGATGGAACAACGCCGGAAGAGCTTCTGCTTGCGGCAGATAACGCCGAACTGGCAGCAAAGCGGCTCGGCAAAAACCGAGTCTATGCAGCAAATTCTTCCCAAAAACTCCCCAGCGCCTAGGACATCACACTATTCATGCATAGCCCGAACGCCCCTTTCTGGATATCGGACAGGCTTGCCTTGTTCCCTGATTCGACTCGTATCCAAAACGATTCTCTTTTCATTGCGGGGCAGGATCTCGCCTCTCTCGCGGACCAATACCTGACTCCGTTATACGTTTACGACCGCGCCACAATGGACGCGGCTGTTGTCGCATACAAAGGCGCACTGAAGGAATATTACCCAGCGTCATCTGAAATTACATACGCGGGTAAAGCTTTTCTATGCAAAGCGATCGCTGAATGGACTCAGGATCACAATCTATGGGTGGATTGTACAGGTGAAGGAGAAATCGCGATTGCAGTAGCAGGTGGGGTACCGCGTGAACATATTCTTGTACACGGGGTGAATAAATCTGTCGCGGATTTAAAGTCTACCATTCAGTTTTCACAGACAATTGTCGTGGATAATCTCACAGAACTCTATCGACTTCAAGAACTATTCTCTAGTCTCCAGTCTCTAACCCCTGATCTCTGGCTCCGCCTCTTGCCCGGCGTTTCAGTGGATACGCATCATGCTCATACACAGACGGGTCAACATGAAAGCAAGTTTGGTATGACGCGTACCGAAATTATTGAAGCAGCAAATTTTTGCAAAGAGAATAAGTTAGCATTGAAAGGTATTCATTTTCATCAAGGTTCGAACTTTCGCGATGCAAGCCCGCTGATCAAAGCCATAGAAATCGGACTCGATCTCGCAAAAGAGATTGGGCTAAACGGAGAATGGCATTTCAGCCCCGGCGGCGGATGGGGCGTGGCATATCATGAAGATGAACTCCCACAGCCAGATGTCGATGAATATGTGCGCATCATTGCTGAGACAGTTATTGAAGGATGCAAACCGAGTGGACTTACTCTCCCACACTTGCATTTGGAGCCGGGTCGTAGTCTCGTTGCGCGGGCTGGGGTCGCGATCTATAGAGTGGGAGCGATTAAACGACGCGGCAATAAAGTATGGATACTGACAGATGGTGGGATGACGGATAACCCGCGTTATGCGATGTATGGGGCGAGATACTCATGTTTAACTGTGACAGGCGTCGAGCGCGACAGGAGTGAGAAGGTATCCATCGCCGGACCGTATTGCGAATCGGGTGATGTCGTGATCGAAGATTTGCTTATGCCAAAAATCGAAGAGGGAGAACTCATCGCGATCCCTGCGGCGGGAGCATATCACTTGAGCATGTCATCCAATTACAATGGCGCGCGCAGACCTGCCGTGTTGTGGCTGGAAGATGGACGTGTAAAAGAAATCATCCGCCGTGAGACGATAGAGGATTTGTTGAGGCGGGATATTTGATTCTGTCATCGTTAATATCGGTGGTCGAGTAGCCCGAAGCGACAGCGAAGGGCGTATCGAGACCACAAATTCCAGCCTTTATGCGTACTTTTGGTTTCGATACGGCGGACGAACGCCGCCTACTCAACCAACGGGCGTCATAATAATCTTAAATAGTCAACACATTCTTCGCAAACAACTGCGCGGGCAGGTGATGCCCTGTATGGCACGCAGCAATCAACCCATCCTTCATCACAAATTGCAGACTCGTTTTGTCCGCAAGGATGTTTAGATCCTCAAGCGGATTCTTGTCATACACAATCATATCGGCGACTTTCCCCTTTTCAAGTGTGCCAAGCCAGCTTTCCCAGCCCAGCGCTCGAGCGGCGTTGCCTGTTGCCGAAACCAACGCGTCCATAACCGACATACCTGCCTGCTGCATCCAGTAGACTTCCAGCGCGTTCTCTCCGTGATAATTCAATGGCGTGCCAACATCTGAGCCCATTGCTATTGGCACACCCGCTTCATATGCCAGTTTCAAACTTGATGCAGCTTCGCCTTGTGTTGCTTTATTCTTATCCATGATCCAAAACGGGATGGTGGAATCTTTTGCATGGATAATATCCCACCCCACTTTCAGCGTTGGCACCAGGAAGATCCCGTGCTGCGACATGTGTTGAATCAGGAGCGGGTCCTGATAGAGATAGGTGCCATGCTCAAGCGTGTTGATGCCTGCGTGAACTGCTTTCCGAATCCCATCGATGCCATGAGCGTGCGCGGCGACCCGCTTTCCGAATTTGTTGGCTTCCTCCACTAGCGCACAGACTTCATCTTCGTTAAAATGCGTTGTGCCGGGGACGCCGCTTTCGACGAGCACCGCGCCGGTCACCCCCATCTTGATCACATCTGCCCCGTTCTTCACCTGTTCACGCACGGCTTTGCGGACTTCATTTACACCGTCTGCCACGCGATACATGCCAGAGTAATACTCCGCGCCTGCTTCGGTGATCGAGATAAAGCGTCCTGCCAGACACATTCGCGGACCTGCGAACTCGCCGCGTTGGATGGCTCGCCTCACATCGAATTCCAGCTCACTCCAGCCACCCAAGTCACGGACAGTTGTAATCCCGGCAGCAAGATTCCTTTGTGCGTTCTTCAAAATCTTCAACGTCATTTGTCCCGTTGGTGCGCTGAACTGACTGTCTGCTTCGCCCGAGCCGGATAAGTGGACATGGCAATCGATCAACCCGGGGAGAACGAACTGGCCCTGCAAATCTAACGCGATGACATTTCCATCTTCAACCTCAGACCATCCCGAAACCGGACCAGCATAAGAGACCCGTGCTTCGCGAATCACAAGCACGGCGTCTGGAATTGGCTCGCGTCCCGTGCCGTCGATGAGGGTGATATTTT
This sequence comes from Anaerolineales bacterium, assembly GCA_036741855.1. Taxonomy (GTDB): domain Bacteria; phylum Chloroflexota; class Anaerolineae; order Anaerolineales; family Villigracilaceae; genus Defluviilinea. The sequence continues at coordinate 3,669 of DAINRK010000077.1, read as the reverse complement.
TTATAACGGTGTCCATTTGAAGTCCTGAATGAGACGGGTTTGAGATTATAGAATCAGTGAGTTAATTTTATCCGTTAATTGAACACCTGATTCATTAGAGTCTTTTGAAGAGCAAGATTACGAAGTGCCGCATAATCATTTGTATTCGAAGAATATGATGTAGCCTCCAATTTAACGGAAAAGTTTAGTAAAAGATGAGACCAACGGTAATATCATGTTTTCCTTCAAAAAGGATGGGTATAATATCTGCTGGTCACCATCCATATGTATTACCATTTATCCAGTCAGTCAACAGTTTCACGTAAAAAGTTCCGAAGGGAAGCCTGGGCGAAGCTCTTGAGCCTCGCTATGCTTTATGGCTGGCAGCCGATGGGGACACATCCCGCTTCACGGATCGAAGTTTCTGGCCTGGATGCTGAAGATTGGAATGGGACGTATCTAACCAATGACGGTCAGATCGTAATCGCCGAAGATGCTTTATCGCTGGCAATGGCTTTGGAGAAAGCGCTCGACGATATCCCGGATTTCAATATTGAGTTGGACCGGGTTCCCAAGAGGCGGGAAGAGGAAGACCTTCCTGAGTGGCTGCTTCCGGAGGAGGGAGTCATCATCGAAGGAGGGACGAAAGACCAGCCGCATGATGATCCGGAGATCCATCCCTTTGAATATTTTGCAGGGGATGAAAAACGTCACCTGGTGGACTTCATAAAATTTTGCCAGTTGGGGAGCTTTATCATCCTGCGGATTTGAAGTTGGTTCTTGGGGGATCGAATGAACGGTCCAATTTAGCACAAAACAAAATCACCTCTTCCATAGATTCGAGATTCGTGGTAACCTCGGAAGTATAATTTAGAACAAACGTTCTAATATATATTGTGTGACCTGTAAACCTATATTTGTCCTTTACACTAAATAAAGAGGAAACTATGTGTGTCTATGTGTGGAAGTTCAATACCATTCCTGATCGGAAGGTCGTTGAGCAATTTATTGATGAGCAGGTGCCTTTGTTCGCGCGCAATGCAAGGCACCTGACCGGGGGTGACGGAAAGCCTGTTGTCGACCTGATGAAGGTTGAGCACAACTGTGGCGAAGTCAATCTGGAGTTTCAACTGAATGGCGTCGAAGGGCAGAGTGGGGATGTCTTTTGTTTCCCTGGATATTATCCAGGTGACATCGATGATGACGGGAATCCCCTTTTCAACCAATGCGATACGAACGGGCAATTCTATTGTCATATCGTAGAGACCATCTTATTTCGCGCCCAAAAAGTATTTGATATAGAGGTCATAAGTTATGTCAATGAGCAAAAACAATTTCATCCGGCCTGGTAAACACGGCTCACAGGTGACGCTCGACCCCGGCTTTCTCCTCAGCCATAAGCTATATATGCCTGATGGAGAGACGATCGTCAAGTCGAACATGACGCTGGGACAGGCAATCGAAGCCATTGCGTTCGCGCACGTCAAACTGAAGATGCCGCATCTGGCTGATAAGTGCAACGCGGCCAGGATCGAATTCGCGGATGGCAAATTCGTGGTGTGTTTTGCGGATAGCATCGATAACTTAAGTTTCTAAGGTCAAGAAATCGACGGAAAGCAAAAGGGTTTCTCTGCGCCTTTGGTAACCGTTGGATAATCATGGGGCAATCATAGGCATTGGGTCAAGCACGATTGAGACCGTTATGCTAAAGTTGGGCAGTAAGGTGATTTCTCTTCTCCTCCCTCTCAAGAGAACCGCGGGCGATGCCCGCGGTTCTCGCGTTTAATCAAAATTGAAAACAAATCCTAAGGGTCCTACGGTCCCTCAGGATTTAGAATCTAGATAATGACCAGCCCATCTCCCCTCCTCTACAACACCTATTATCACATCTACAACCGTGGTGTGAATGGCGAGAATATATTTGTCGAAGAACGGAATTATGAGCTTTTCCTGAGATTGTATGAAAAGCATCTTTCTCCCGTTACGGATCTGTTCGCGTATTGCATGTTGAGAAATCACTTTCATATTTCGGTGAGGGTGAAGTCGGAGGAAGAGATTCTCGAAACTAAAAAGTCTCTAAAAGAGACCCTAATGGTCTCCGCGCCAATCTTAAAACACAACACTCAGAGTCCTTCCACCATCCATGAGAAACATTTAGTTCAAAGAAGACCATTAGAGTCTGGTAGTTTAGGGCCTCGATACGTAAGTACCCAATTTTCCAACTTCTTCAACGCCTATGCCAAGACAATCAACAAAGCCTATGGACGGACTGGTAGCTTATTCGAGCATCCGTTTGAGAGGCTTCCAATTACTTCTGAAAGACAGTTTTGGAACGTGATCGCCTATATTCACCAAAACCCGCAGAAGCATGGATTTGTGAAGGACTTCCGTGATTGGAAGTACTCGTCGTATGGAATCATCCTGACCAGGAAACGGACTGTAATAAAACGCGACGCCGTAATGAAGTGGTTTGGGTCAAAGGATGAATATTTATCACTCCATAACCAATGGGTTACAGACGCCCAGGCAAAGTGACTTGTAAATCGTAATTTGGATTGATATTAAACTCCATTTTCAAACTCTAAAGGTCTTCTTCTTTAACTTAGAACCTGAGTGGTAGAGAAGACCTTTAGGGTTTCTAATCATGGTATGGAGGGAATAGTAACCGGCATCGTATAGGAAGTATTGCCATCGGGTCGGCCCTTGACCAGAATATAGTAATCCTGTGTTGCTGGCAGAACTCCCTGAAACGTCGAAGCCTCGGCGCATACCATCCCTTGAGAATGACCTACCGCCCATAAGCCGCTATACAGATACCGTATAACCACTAGTTGGGCGCCTGGGGTTAAAACAAACCAATAGTTGTGATATGCTGGACAGGAAAATGCAGCGCCGTTTTGAAAATCAATCCATTCTGGTCACCGGAGCCTCATCCGGCATCGGCAAAGCCACTGCCGAGCGTTTCGCCCGTGAGGGTGGGCATGTCACCCTTTTCGCCGACCGGGACGAGGAACTCCGCGCGGTTGCTGCCTCCTTCCGAGCTGAAGGGCTGGATGTCGTCGAATGTCACGGGGATGTTTCGGTCGCGGCCGATGTCGAGCGGGCCGTAACGCTCGCGCTGGAAAAATCTGGTCGGCTTGATGTGCTGGTGAGCAACGCGGGGTTTGCCTATTACGAACCGTTCATCGAGATCAGCGAGGCGCATTGGGATCGGCTGATGGCGGTCAACCTAAAGGGTATGTTCCTCTTCAGCCAACGAGCGACTCAGGAAATGATCAAACAGGGCCGCGGCGTCATCCTGTTCACCTCCTCAGTCAATGGCCTGAGCGCGGAAACCGGGTTGGCTTCATACAATGCCTCGAAAGCCGGCATCCTGATGTTGATGCGGACACTGGCTCTGGAGCTGGCCCCACACCGTATCCGCGTCAATGCCGTCTGCCCAGGCTTTATTGACACAGCCATCACTCATGACTTTATTGTGAACGACCCTAATTGGCCAGCCTATTTGCAGAGCATTCCCTGGGGCCGCGCTGGCCGCCCGGAGGAAGTGGCGGCGGCTTTTGCCTTCCTCGCCTCGGCCGAGGCCGAGTACATTACCGGCGAATATCTCGTTATTGACGGTGGACAAATGGCAGTCCTTTCGCCGCCGGGCTTGCAGGATAGACGAGATATTCAATAAATTGATTGTCG
>DAINRK010000076.1:0-12224 GCA_036741855.1 Anaerolineales bacterium | reverse complement strand
TTCCTGAATTGCCTCTTCCGAATATGCCCAGCCTTGCGCAGGATCACCGGGCGCCCAAAGAACATTCGCGCCGACTCCGTATGGTCCCCAGTTGTAGGAGATCCATGGCACACGCGAGACCATGATGAGGTCACCCTGACGTCCATGACCGAGCGCCATCATGGCTTGATAGGCTTTGACCAATGCGTCGCGTCCACCCGCAGTGCCAAGCACGTTAGCAGGTCCCCAACCCGAGGAAGAGTCCAATTTCCAATATTGCTCGATCACAGATTTTCGATACGCTTCTGTGCCGAAGGGCATATCGTACGCGGTCCCATGCTCAATTTGAATCTGCGCGGCGCGTTCGAGAATGTATTTTGGAGTTCCGGGCAATGACGCGCCACCGTCACCTTGCGAGGCGTCGAAAATCTTTGCACCAGGATTCTTTTCCTGAAAGACCTTCAGTGACTTGTTAATAATGAACATGCGCGAAGCCGGTATATCTATCATTTGTTTGAGATGGTCACTGACGGGGACGAGGTTCTTCTCGTCAACGGCGAAGACAGGCGTAGAGTTGGGGATCATAAGAACTCCTTTTGTCAGACTCTACAGGTTTTGCGAGGTATCCAAGAAACGATGTAAAGAATACAAAACCATTAGGGTCTCATTGATAATAATAACGCCCCGATTTGCTCGGGGCGTTTGGTGTACTTAGTGTTTATGAACCTGTTCGTGTTCACCCGGCAACCACCAACGTCCCGTCACTCGATCGGTGACAGAAGTATTATCGTTGGTGGTGGTATCAAGGGTAAACATTGGGCGCAAGGATACCACTGCGGAAGGGGTAAGTCAAGAAATGTTTCGCCCCAAAGGTGGTAGGATGGTCAAATTAGAAAAACGATCTTAAGAAAGTTTTCAATCTAAATATGAAACCCCTGGTGGTTTCCCAGCCACTAGGGGCTTCTTCAAAAGGCAGACAGTTGCCTTACTATTCAACTATCGAACTACCAGATACTCCTGCTAGATATCCGCATATCATTCCCAGACCACTGGGCCAGTCTTCCGATAATTCTTAGCCAGAAGTTCCAGATCAAGGACATTGATGATGCCATCGCTGTTTAAATCCGCCGCTTCAGGGAAGGACGCGTTGTAGTTCATACCGATCGTCAGTGCGTCGAATTGGTCAATAACATCGTTTCCATCAAGGTCGCCAGCCAGAAGGGTGATCGGTGGCATGATGATCGTATTTCCGGCAGTGAACGCTGCGGTTCCCTGCGCACGGAGGAAACCATTCCTGATTACGACGACAGTATAGGTGCCGGGAGAAATCTCGAGCCTAAATCTGCCATCGACGTCCGTTTCCATTGTTGCAACCAATATGGCATTCGCATCATATACATTCACAGTCACCGGCTTGCTTACAAGAATCTGTCCGGCTACGGCACCATTATTTCCGGAAGGTGTAGGCGATAAGCCGGGAGTGGAAGCCATTGTAGGAGATACAGCCGGCGTGGGGAAAGAACCAGGCGTCGGCGTGACAGTTGGGGTCTCTGATTCGGCAGGTTCTGCGTTGCCTGTCGGGGTTGCAGTGGATATCGCCAGCCATGTATAGGTTGAAGCGATCTGTCCGAAAACAGCCGACTCAATTTCCGGGTTATAAAGAGGCGGCGGAGTGGAGAAAACACCGGGGTTGTGAGAATGTAGAATAAAGCCCAGACTCACACACACGCCCTCTCTGAGGGTAGAGTATGCAACCCATTGAAAAACACTTCCGGCTGCCCCGTCTTCTCCCATCTGTTTCAGGAAAGAAATGCCATTCAACGTAATTGTCTCGCCCGGATCTTGAGAAGGCAATGGACTTCGACATTCTGTGGCGTTCTCCCCAACAACGACCTCCAGATACTTCTCAGCGAGATTGGTGCCCGGCTGCACGATTGGTAAATCATTAATACGGACATTGGTATCCGTGCTGCCGCTGGCAATAATTCCCTGCGGTGGATAATTAAACTCGAAACCAAATTTGAGATTGGTGTAGGTCAGCCAGCCACCGGCGGGCGTCGCGGTTGGAGTCGGTATGAGATTGACGCGATAAATGATGGGACCCACCCACAGCGCGCGGTCTCCTGTCGCGGAACCAGCCGCGAGTACAGTCAGGATAAACTTGACATCTTTCCCAGCCAGTGAGCTGAGATCAACATCCACTGAGTAGTAGTGTCCGTCATATCGTTCAAGAAACGGACCCCAGAATGTTTTGACAGCATCATTTCCGGTTTGATAATCAAGACGGAAGGCAACATAACAACTCGTTGCGCCGCCTTCGCAGTTGATGATTGAACGGAAGCGGTCACCATTCTGCACGTTGAACGGCGGATAGAATCCTTGAATGTATCCATTCTGAACGTTTTGTGGGAAGGTGAGAAGTCCGGAGCGCGTATCGGTGCCTCCCGTTTCAAGGTGGGGATTGCTGAGTTTAAGTACAAAGCCTTTGGCATCGCCATCAATTCCGGGGCATGGGAGTTGGCCTGCACCGCTGGTCCATGTAGCAGCACAGGCATTTGCAGCAAAGTCGAATGCAACACCGGAAATTGGAGTCGCCGTGGGCCCGCCAGATGTGACAGAGGGAACAGGTGTATTGGTCGGTCCACTCGGCGTAGCAGATGGTGTAGGTGAGTCGAACGGTTGGGTCACTATAGGGCCTGGAGTATCTGTTGAACCAGAGACTCTAATATCCACCCACCACGGTCTGTTTGCTTGCGGACCGATGCCAAAGAGGGCACCACTGGCATTCTTAAACATCCAATAACCGCGATAAGAACCAGGCGCGTTTGGTGCAGTCAGGTTGATAGAGACATCCACAGTTTGACCAACTAATACATTTTGTGTGAAGTTAGCGGACGAAGCACTGCCCATTTGCTCACCACTGAAAAACACTAACTGGTAGGAGGTTGTCCAGGTACATGTACCAATATTCTTTAGACGCCAGGTCTTGGTAAAGTTCGTGCCGGGAGCCATCACCGTTCCATCAGGAATATTAATATCTGCAATCATCTGCGCTTTATCGCAGGCAGTGGTCGGAATGGTTGGCGTAGCCGACGCGGGTGGGCGCGTAAATGTCGGCGAAGGTGGGAGTGTTGGACCTGAAACATTGATATCTACAAACCATGGTTGATTCGCATCCGGACCGATGCCAAAATCTATTCCGTTGGAATTCCTAAATATCCAATACCCTCGATAGGAACCAGGCGCGTTAGGCGCGGTCAGATTGACTGAGATGTCAACGGTCTGACCCACTGAGACATTGGCGGGGAGTGCAAGAGCGGTAACCCCACCCATAAGCTCCCCATAAAAGAACACAAGTTGATAAGATGTGTTCCATGCACAGGGACCAATATTCTTCAGGCGCCAAGTCTTGATGAAGGTTGTGCCTGGAGACATTACAGTTCCAGGGGGCACGTTCACATCCGCAATGAATTCCACTCGATCACAGGCAGAAGGCAAAACGGTGGGAGTGCTGGGAGTGGGATTGAAAGTTGGTGTGGTGGTCGCGTTGCCTACAATGTCCAAATGGGTGCGAGCGGATGGGATCTGAATCAATGCATTATTTCCTTGCGAGACGCGCGCTTCACATCCAATCTGTGCCTGGCCAATGAGTAACCCTTTGACACTGAAGGTAAACACAGATCCGCTGGTGGTGGCTTTGTTGTCGTTACTACCCGCAATCGCAACGATGAATCTGTTATTCTGCGGCCCATTGATTGCCATAGCTGCATCAGCGCCAAAGAGATTCGCCACGGCGATGTTGCTGACTTCTGCCATGCTTTGATCGTAAAAACAAGTGAATTCCGCGCTGGTGTACCCCACCCCAGGCACGTTATTCAAAGTAACAGTAACTTCAGTGGTTTCACCGAGATTAATAGTTTGCGGGTTGACTGTAGTAGATACATATGGACCAAATAATGTTGGTGTAGGTGTGAACGGGAAACCCAACGGTGTGGACGTCGGTACCAAGGTGGCTGTTTCAGAAACTGAGGGTGCAGTTTCGGTCACAGTTGGTGTTGCTGTGGAAGGCACAATGGATGCATTTAAAAGCGGCTTGAACAAACCCAGCGTCTGACCGTTCTTCGTAAAGGTTGTTTTGTTTAGAACCGGGAGATAGTTAACTTCCCATCCAGCAAAAGTTGCATTTCGCATTGTAGGACGAAGCATGAAATGCAGATGCGGAACATTCGGTTCTGCGCTCCCAGGACAAAACTTTTGTCTCACTCCATCCGCAATGATCCCCAGACGCTGGTTGCGGGAAACAGAATCGCCCAACCTCACTTGAATATCCGCAAGGAATTGGTATTGTGTGATCCATCCATTACCATGATCAATGATGATGTAGCAACTTGATGTGCCAACTACCGTCCCGGCCGCAGCGGCAGTCGTCCAAAAATTGGATGTATCTTCTCCTTTGACCATATTATTATGAGGAGCAAAGTCAATGGCGCCCCCAACGGAGAAATGATGTGAGCTGCTTAACGGTCGTTTCGTGCCGTTATCAAGCCCATCGATCGCAACCCAAGAAAGCCCCTGATCCCAGGGGAGTTGAAACATGTCCACAGGTGGAACATCTGTTGAGACAAGAGCACTGGCATTGCCGGTTGGCATGAACGAGCCAAGCAATGCCAGCAGGCAAATGGCCAGAAACAAATTTTGAGTTTTCATGATTGCCCACTCCTCCATCCTTTATAAAGGCTATAAAAGGCATGCCATCTTTGGCTTTTCGTTGCAAGCCTATCACGCGATATCGCTACGATCTCAAGACGATTAAGGCACTCTTTCCAGGCGTAATAGGCTGTCTGCCTTATTGATTAATATGAATCCTATTCCCAAACAACCGGACCGGTTTCTCGGTAATTCTGAGCCAGGAGTTCCAGATCCAAGACATTGATGATCCCATCGTTGTTCAAATCTGCTGCGGATGGCGCTGAGGCGTTGTAGTTCATCCCGATCGTCAACGCATCGAATTGATTGATCACATTGTTATTGTCAATATCGCCTGCCAGCAAAGTAATAGTCGGCATTGTAGTAGTGCTCCCACCGGTAAGTGTGGCAGGGCCCTCCGCATTGAGGAAGCCAGTGGCTGTGGCGCGTACGGTGTAAGCTCCAGCAGGAGCTGTAAGACTGAACGTCCCATCTACATTCGCAGTCACGGATGTAATCAGTGTGTCAGTTGCATCATACAAACTCACGGCTACTGGTTCGCTGGAAAGCACTTGTCCAGCGAGAGTCCCAGAAGTAGAAGGCGGGAGCGTTGCGGTGGGCGATTCGACCGGGGTAGATGTCAGCGTAGCGGTTGGTGTAGGTGATGCAACTGGTGTGGATTCCGTAGATGTCGGAGTCGATGTTGGCGGCAATGCCAGCCACGCATAGGTCGAAACAACCTGCTCAAAAACAGCGGACTCAGCTGCATAGTCGAAGACGGGAATCGGAGTAGCTAAATTGCCCGGATTAACCGAGTGCAGAACAAACGAAAGACTTACACAGGCATTGTCCCTGGCGGTGGAATAGGCAACAAATTGGTAGAGATTCCCTGCAGCGGGTTCTTGCCCGGTTTCTTTCAGGAAGGTGATGCCATTGAGCATCACCGTTTCAGAGGATTGGACAAATGAAGAAGCTGCCACGGGACTGCGGCAAGGATTGGCGTTCTCGACCACATCTACTTGCAGATACTTTTCGCCCAGATTTGTACCCGGCGCGAAAGGCAGATTGATGCGAGCGAAGTTATCTGTATTGCCGGCAACGATTTGGCCTTCTGGTGGATATTTGAACTCAAAGCCATATTTGGAGTTGGTGAAAGTCAGCCAGTCCCCGGGTATGACGGGCGTCGCAGTAGCTGACGGTGGAGGTGGGAGGTCAGGCGTAGATGTCTGTGTAGCGGCGGGTGTGACTGATTCAATTGGTGTGGGTGTCTCTGTACCCGTCGCTGTAGGTATAAGATCAACGATTGTGAGACTAGTGCCAATCGATGGAAGATCCGTGAGAACATTGTTTCCCGTTGATACCCGCGCTGTACATTCAAGCGCAGTTTGTCCGGCTTGCAAACCTTTAGCACTAAAGGTGAAAACTGCGCCGCTCGTAGTGGCTTTATTACCATTACTACCTGCAATCGCAACGATGAAACTGCCATTCTGCGGACCATTGACTGCGTTGGCTGGATCGGCACCGAACAGGCTACCAACAACGATATTGCCCGCTTCGACCAAATTCTGATCGTAGGTGCAGGTGAATTCTGCACTGGTGTAGCCCTCAGCAGGTACATTGTTCAGGCTGACCGTTGCCAGAGTTGTCTCGTCGATTTGGATGCTTGTCGCGTTGACTATTGTAGAAACGTAGGGACCTGAAGGCGCAGTAGCCGTCGGTGTTTGCGAAGGCGGAACTGTAGCAGTCAGTTCAGTTGATGTCGCTGTGGGCGTAGGCGTTGTAAGTGTGGGTGACGGTGTGGGAGGCACGATTGGCACGTTCAAGAGCGGTTTGAACAACCCGACTGTAATCAAACCTTTGGTGAAGGTCGTTCTATTGAACAACGGATTGTAATTGAACTGCCAGCCCGCAAATGTCGCACCGATCATCGTTGGACGCAGCATGAAATGGAGATGTGGAGTATTCGGCTCAAGATATCCTGTGCAATACCTGTATCGTACGCCATCCGCAATGATACCCAGACGCTGGTTGCGTGCAACGGCATCACCCAAATTCACCTGAATGTTGCCAAGGAATAGGTATTGCGTGATCCATCCACCGTCATGCGCAATGCCGAGGTGACAATTCGATGTTTCGACCACAATTCCTGCCGCCGCGGCTGTCACCCAAAAATTGGATGTGTCTTCGCCGGTAAACATTGTATTTCTCGGGGCAAAATCGATTGCACCACCAAGCCTGTAATTGTGCGAACTGCTTGCCGGTCGTTTGCTGCCATTATCGAAGCCATCGACTGCAAACCAGGCAAGCCCCTGATCCCATGGCAGTTGAAACATATCAACCGGAGGAAGCTGAGGTGTAGCAAGCGCGCTGGCATGATTGACTGGAAACAGTAGTGCCAACAAAATCAATAGACTCACAACTCGAGGCAAAAATTTGTTGTTCATGGGTATCACTCCTCGCTTCCTTTACAGGGCTAGCTGATTCTTTCCAATTGGCTTTTCTCTTGATCTGCAGTCGAGACCTTATGGGTTTCCTGGCAATCAGATTTAAGTTTGATCGAGCGTCTTCAACAAATATTCAATCTGGTTCACTAGCAAAACCTTTAAGGTCTGATTTTTCGATTAAGTTCCAAATACAAACAAGGCACTCTTTCCGAGTCGCACCACATCGCCTGGTTTGAGGGCGGCAGAGCTTTTCCGTACTGCCTGACCGTTGATAAACGTCTCACCACCGAGATCCATCAGATAATATCCAGTTGTTGTGTTAAAGATTTTCGCGTGCTGGCCATTGACATGAGGATCATTGATGCAAATATCGCTCAGTGGATCGCGACCGATGAGGCAGGGTAGCTTGTTCAGGGCAAAACTTTTCCCTGCCTGCGGACCATGTTTCACTTGCAAAGTAGGTGTTTGCAAAGATGCCGAAACTTTTTCCGTCTTGGCAGTTCGTCTTCTAAATAGTCTGAGAGCACCAAACGTAATAGCACCAACCAGCAGGATGACGAGTAAACCGATTATCCAACCGGGAAATTTGATTCCTGTAGGTGGCGGCGGGTCAAGCGGAAGGATGGATCCTGATATGGATTGGGTGGATTGAGATACCCCTACTTCTTTATCGATATTCAAAGGGATATTTCTATTGTCAATTGTCATGCCAGCCAGGGGAGCGGCAAACCCTTCTGCATTACGGATGGCAAGCGCTGCACTCTCAAGGGTGAGATTCGTCTGGCAGCCACCCAGCGTTACAAATCGAATTTCAGCTAATATGCCATTCACCGTCTGCGGCGTAGTGCTCGCATAGGAACCATCCACCTGGCCGCTGAGTTGTGGTAAAGGCAAACCGTTCATACCAGGGACCGGGCTGACAGCGTTGATTGGTTTCAGACAGTCCGGGTCATAGCGGATTTGAAAAGTAAAGCCCTGAATGGGCGTGGCAGATGTTGCATTGAGTGTGACCGCTACAGTTTCCCCCGTTTTATATGCAGATGTATTTATCGTAAGCCAAATACTTTCTGCAGCCTGGGCACTGACATTCATCGCAATGGCAAGCGCAAAAACAATCGCAACAATAAACGAAGTAATTGGTTTCATGAACACTCCAAATTACGGGCGCACCGAACGATGCGCCCGTATCTATTTTGGCGATGTTATTCCCAAACGGTTGGGCCAGTGTCTCGATAGTTGTTTGCAAGTAGTTCCAGATCCAGAACATTGATCACAGCATCGTTGTTCAGGTCTGCTGCGGCTGGTGTCGAGCCGTTGTAGTTCATGCCGATTGTCAACGCATCGAACTGATCGATTACGCCGTTATTATCGATATCACCTGCTGACAGACTAATCGTCGGCATCGTAGTCGTGCTTCCGCCTGTAAGTGTGGTGGCACCCTCTGCGCTGAGGAAACCATCAGCAGTGGCGCGTACGGTGTAGGTCCCGGCTGGAGCTGTCAGGCTAAACGTCCCATCCACGTTGGCAGTCACGGATGTAACGAGCGTGTTGGTCGCATCGTACAAACCCACGGTCACGGGCTTGCTGGCAAGTACTTGTCCAGTAAGAGTTCCGTCAGGCAAAGCTGTGGCAGTGGCTGTAGGTGATTCAACCGGTGTGGAAGATGTTGGCGTGGCAGTCTCAACGGGCGTTGAGGAGGTTGGTGTGGCAGTTTCGACAGGTGTCTCAGAGGTGGGTGTAGCTGTCTCGACTGGTGTCTCAGATGTAGGTGTAGCAGTTTCGACAGGCGTCTCGGACGTTGGTGTGGCTGTCTCAACTGGTGTCGAAGAGGTCGGTGTGGGTGACTCAACCGGCGTTGAGGATGTCGCCGTTGGGGATTCAGCCGGCGTTGGCGTTGACGTGGCAGTAGGCGCCGTTCCAGTCACTGTCAGATTCGTTCCAGTCGATGGAAGAGTCGTGAGAACACTAGTTCCCGTTGATACACGCGCCGTACAGTTAATTGCAGTTTGCCCGGCTTGCAGACCTGTAACGCTAAACGTAAAGGCTGGTCCACTTGTTGTAGCTTTATTGCCGTTACTGCCTGCAATCGCAAAGATAAAGGTGCCATTTTGTGAGCTGTTGAACGCTGTGGCCGGATCAGCACCAAACAAGCCAGCCGCGGCAACGTTACTAACCGCAACCACATTTGCATCGTAAGTACAGGTGAATTCTGCACTGGTATAACCCGCCGCAGGCACATTGTTCAAACTGACGGTTACAACAGCACTCTCACCGACATTGACACTCGATGGTGTGACTGATGTGGTTGCAGATGCTGTAGGTGGAGGGGTGACGATATTTTCCCGAATGGTTAGAACATAAAAGCCGCTGCCTGATTCAGGTTGAACCTGAACCGAATAACTTCCAGTGGACTGAGTGCTGGTCAATGAACCTGTGCCCCGCGTCAGTTCGGTGCCGTTTGAATCCTGGAGAATGAGCAAAGGAACAAGGTCACCTGCAACTGTGTTCGCAGTGATAGTGAAATTGTGAGACTCTGTGAAGTCGAAGTGCCATTGTTCGTAAATGCTGGAACTCACAAAACCGATGAAGGTGGCATCCCAGATGGATAAGTTGCGGGTGATAATGATGGGGTCATTGCTCTGAGCTTTTACAGGCTGGCTGCTTCCAAAGGTACTCAACAACAACACAAACAAGATGAAAATTTGGAACGGGTGTTTGGATTTCATGATCACAATCTCCTTTTTGAACTTGAATTTTGCACAACAAGATTACAGCCAAATACAATTCAGGTCTTTAGGACCTTATTTCACTTTCGAGCATGGTTTGCGATCCCACCTGAGTTATGTAATGCTGGACGTGTCACTGCATCTTTATCTAGAACAAGTGTTGGAGTTCTTTGACCACTTTCTCATCTTTGATGAGGAGGGAATTCTCGATTTCCATTGTATGACTATGTTGCCGTTCATGACGTTGCAGTAAAGTTGCCACGATGTTGCAAAATGATTGCGAAAAATAAGACTTAGTACCTTGGTATGATGCATTGATTAACAAAAAACGATGGACTCTCTTTTCAGAAAGTCCATCGTTTTACTAGTTTTTTCCTTCAATGAAACTACATCACGATACTCACCAATCTCTTCTGCGCCACGATCACCTTCTTGGGCTCCTTGCCTTCCAGATATTTCTTCACCACATCACTTGCCAGTGCAGCAGATTTAATTTCATCTTCACTCGCCTCTGCCGCGACGTTGATGTGGTCCCGTACTTTGCCGTTGATCTGCACAGGGATTTCGATCGTATCTTCTTTCGCGGCGGCTTCATCCACTTTCGGCCACGCTTGAGTGTGAATGGAATACGGCTTGCCCAGGTGATTCGTCCATAATTCTTCAGCGATATGGGGGGCAACAGGAGCCAACATCTTCAAATAGATTTCAGTGGCTTCATCCCATTCGGGGGTTCTAACTGCGCCCGCTTCACGCGCTTTGTACATCTCATTCAGCAGCTCCATCAAGGATGAGATGATCGTATTGAATTCAAAGTTCTCAAAGTCATGTGTGACACGCTTTAGGGTTTGGTGGACGCGTCGGCGCAGAGTCTTCAATGTTTCGCTCGTCGGGGTCTGAGACCCCGACGGAACATTATCTGTAAACAGAGTCCACACGCGGCGCATCCAGCGCGCAGTCCCTTCAATACCGTGTGAGTCCCAGGGCGCGCCCTGCTGCCATCTCGCGAAGAACATCAAATACGCGCGGACGGTATCTGCGCCAAAACGTTGAACCAGCACATCAGGAGCAACCACGTTGCCCCGGCTCTTGGACATTTTGTGGTTGTCCTCCGCCAGCACCATGCCCTGGTTACGCAATTGCATCACTGGCTCGCCGCCTTCGGTGATGCCCATATCGCGCAGCGCTTTGTGGAAGAAGCGAAAATATAGCAAATGCATATTGGCGTGTTCGCTTCCGCCTGTATATGTATCCACAGGCATCCAATAGTTGTACTCGGCATCATCGAACGGCACCTTATCATTATGTGGACTCAAATAACGCAGGTGATACCACGATGAACACATGAACGTATCCATTGTATCGGTTTCACGAATTGCAGGCTCGCCGCCAATGGGACAGATTGTATGCTTCCATGTCGGATGGAATTTGAGTGGCGATTCACCCGTCGGCTTCCATTGGTCGATATCGTCGGGCAACAGCACGGGCAATTGATCGTCGGGAACGGGGTTCCATCCATGGGTTTCACAATAGACCATCGGAATCGGCGCACCCCAAAAACGTTGGCGCGAGATCAACCAATCACGATAGCGATAGTTGACATCCATTTTGCCGATGCCTTTTTGCTGCAGATATTCAATCACCGCTTTGATGGCAGGATTCTTTATACCTTTGTCATTCGTTGCACGCGTGCCATTGAATGGTCCGCTATTGATCATAATACCTTCATGCTCATGCGCGGACTCCATCGTGTCGCCATTTAACTCAACACCTTCTGGCTGGATTACTGGTACAACTTTCAACCCAAATTTGCGCGCAAACTCAAAGTCGCGTTCATCATGCGCCGGGACCGCCATGATCGCACCCGTACCATATGACATCAACACATAGTCCGCCACCCAGATCGGGATGCGTTCCTCATTGACTGGATTGATGGCATAGCCACCCGTGAACACACCTGTCTTTTCTCGGTCCTTCGCTTCGCGCTGGATGTCGGTCTGCTTCTCAGCTTGAACCTTATACTCATCTACTGCGGATTTGTGCTCCGGCGTGGTGATCTTATCCACCAATGGATGCTCGGGTGACATCACCATGAAGGTCGCGCCCCACAGCGTGTCAGGGCGGGTTGTGAAGATCTCTATTGAGTCGCCAGATTCTGTTTTGAAAATGACTGACGCGCCTTCACTGCGACCAATCCAATTCGTCTGTGAAACTTTGATGAAGTCGGGCCAGTCAATCCCATCGAAGCGCAGCAACTCATCGGCATATTTCGTTGCCTTGAAGAACCACTGCTCCAACTCCTTTTTGATGACGGGCGTGCCGCAACGTTCGCACAGGCGCTCTTCGCCTTTGACCTGTTCGCGGGCCAGGGTCGTATTGTCCTTCGGACACC
>DAINRK010000075.1:6456-12249 GCA_036741855.1 Anaerolineales bacterium | reverse complement strand
CATGGAGACTCCTCGAATTTATGTCATTGCGAGCCCGACAGGGCGAAGCAATCTCCTCATTACCTGGGAGATTACTTCGCTCTGCTCAGTGCGAGGCTCCTCACAATGACATATGGAATTTAATTTCATTATAGCAATTAAACAAAAAAGCTACTGCCACTAGTTTCCAGAAAAGTCGACTATTTTCTAAAATCTTCGAGGGTCACCGGTCGTGGCTGTTTGCCATCGATATCCTTGATTCCATATTCCAGCGCTTCCTGCGCAGCAACAAGCACTTGACCGGATTTCTTTAGAATGTTTGGGTCACTTGCCAACGCGGCAATTACTCGACCAATGAACTCTGGTGACTCGGAGTTACTCATATCGAAATGTTTTGCGTTGCGCAGGATGCTTTCTGTGCGAACCAAACCAGGATACAACGAAACTACCGCAACCTTATACTTTTTCAACTCGTGCGCCATGTATTCAGTCATCTTATCCACAGCAGCTTTTGAGACTCCATACTGGGTATTGCCCAGGTAAACTTGAGCAGACCAGAAGGAAATATTCACGATCAGGCCACTCTTTTTCTTCGTCATCAAGCGCGCCGCAAGTGCGGAGGAGGTATAGGCCGCGCGCACACCTGCATCGAACATCGCGTCCCAGCGCCAAAAAGGTTGTTCCCAGAATGGTTTGAAATATGTGAGGACTCTCCCTTCGCGCATTTTTTCATATCCGCCCCAGGCATTGTTCACCAGAATGTCGATTCGCTTGTTTTCCTTAGCAACTCGTTTGAAAAGTTCCTCCACTTGTGAATCTTCACGATGATCACATGGTATCGCGATTCCCTTTCCGCCGATCGCGTCCACGGCCTTTGCTGTAGTGAAAACTGTGCCGCCTAATTTTTCGACATCTGTTTTGTCCTTGATCGACCGGCCTGTCACATAAACCGTTGCACCCGCTTCGCCCAATCCCAGTGCGACACCTTTTCCCACTCCCCGGCTTGCTCCCGTCACAACTGCAACCTTCCCTTTCAGAGAGACCATGACAACTCCTTTTTAAGTGATGTTTGGGTCGCTGATTAAAACAGGCTTTCAACGTTAAAGCAAGGGAAAAATCAACCATGACGAAAGGGCCTCATTTTGAGTTTGTTACAAAAGTGAGAAATAGAAAAGAATACAATTTATAATTCCTCTATCCTATGAGCGCCAAACCTCTGCATGAACAGATCGCCAATCTCAAAATAGCCATTGAAGCGCAGGAGGCAATGCGTTCAATCCTCGGGGATTCGGTTGTGGATACGACCCTGGGGGTTCTACGGGATCAATTGGATGAATTCGAAAAGCAATTCACACAGCAGGATCTGGCGAATCAAGCTCGCCGCAAACTGGTGACCGTTTTATTTGCGGATGTCTCCGGCTTTACTGCGTTCTCCGAAAATATGGACGCGGAGGATGTGGCGAATCTCGTCAACCATCTCTGGATACGAGCCGACCGGATCATCTTTGAATATGGTGGTCACATCGATAAGCACATCGGCGACGCGGTGATGGCAATCTGGGGCGGGGATACGGCGCGCGAAGACGATGCGGAGCGAGCTATCCGCGCCGCACTCAAGATGCAGGAGATTTTCAAAGAGAACGTGGGACAATTACCCATCCGCATGAAAGTGGGAATCAACAGCGGGCAGGTCTTATTAAGCGCCATTGGCACACAGGGCGAATTTACAGCTATGGGTGATACAGTCAATACCGCCAGCCGGCTGGTGACATCTGTAAATCCAGGTGAGATCCTGATCTCACACGATACCTATCAGCTTGTACGAGGTCTGTTCGATATACAAATTCAGTCACTGATCACCGTCAAAGGGAAGAGGGAACCGCTACAAACATATATCGTCCAGCGCGTGAGGCCGCGCGCATTTCGGATCGGTAGACGCGGCATCGAAGGGGTAACCACACGAATGGTTGGGCGCGGAGCGGAATTCCAGATCCTACAAAATACTCTCCAGCAAAGTGTGAGGGATTGCCGCGTGACAGTGGCAATCGTCAAAGGAGAGGCAGGGTTGGGAAAGAGCCGACTGATCTACGAATTCGAAGCCTGGCTGGATTCCCATCCCACCGAATTTTATTTGTTCAAGGGACGCGCCGATGAAGAGACGATGAGCTTGCCGTACAGTTTGTTGCGCGATGTGTTCAGTGAGCGCTTTAATATTCGAGATAGCGACTCTCAGGCAGAGGCGCGCGGAAAATTAGTAGCGGGAATTGCATCCATGATCGGCCCCAAAAGCGAAGAACAAGCCGCATTTATCGGCGAGATGCTCGGCTTTGATTTTTCTGAAAGTGATTATGTGCGCGGCATTCGAAACGACGCGCGCCAGATCCGTGACCGCTCGTTTAGAAATATTGCACAATTCTTCGCAAAACTTACAATGGATTCGCCGATCGTCCTTTTACTGGATGATATTCATTGGGCAGATAATGGCTCTCTTGAACTGATCGAGTACCTGGCAAAACTGGAAACGAATTTACCAATTTTCATTTTGTGCACAACACGCCCAAGGCTGGATGAGTCACATCCAAACTGGGGAAGGGACTTCCCGCTCTGCACCATCATTCCAATCAAAAGCCTGGACCTCGGTGCAAGCCGTGAGTTGGTCACTGAGATTTTACAGAATGTATCCGATTTGCCGCAGGAACTTGTAGAAACTGTGGCCAAGAATGCAGAGGGCAATCCGTTTTATCTGGAAGAATTGATCAAAGTATTGATCGAAGATGGTGTGATTGTGAAGGGAGAGGATGTCTGGCAGATTATTCCACAGAGACTGACCCAACTTCGTGTACCTGCCACACTAACGGGTGTATTGCAGGCCCGTCTGGATAGGTTACCTTCAACAGAGAACGAAGTCCTCGAGCGTGCGGCAGTGATCGGCCGTACGTTTTGGGACGCGGCTGTGGAGGCAATGCATGGCTCGGAGTCCGCGCGGGCAGTTACCGGTGAATATGATGTTCACTCAGCATTGAGTTCCCTAAGAACAAAAGAGTTGGTTTTCTCACGCCAGCCATCTACGTTTGCCAGCGCGCAGGAATTCATATTCAAGCATGCGATTCTGCGCGAGGTTACCTATGAGCGTGTACTCAAAGCCAAACGCAAACTCTACCACCGCACTGCGGCAGATTGGCTGATCCAGCAAAGCGGCGAGCGCGTCGATGAATATCTTGGGCTGATTGCTCAGCATTATGAACTGGCAGGCGATACAGTGAAAGCCGTTGAATTTCTTGAGCGCGCCGCTGAACAGTCCATGCGCCTCAGCGCCTACAGGGAAGCGTTGTCTGCGTCTGAGCGCGCGTTAGGCATCCTTGCCTCTTCTGAAGATACGAACCCTGCCATGCGTGCGCGCCTCTTGTTGACGATTGGCACAGCGCACCTCTGGTTGACTGACCACGCCACTGCTACAGCGCGTTTTGAGGAGTGTATTGCCCTTGCAAATACCATACCTGACCAGGGGCTTGAGTCGAAAGCATTAGCACGGTTGGGGCGTATTGGGTTGGAACAGGGCAAGTTTGATCAATCTGAAAAACATTTGCAGGACAGTCTTGCCATCGCGCAGGAATTGAATGATATCGACGTGATTGCCTATACTCTGGCTCATCTTGGATACATCAGCCACTATCAGAGTAGGTATGAAGATGCACAAAAATATGGGGTGGAGAGTTATGAATTTGCCAAGAAAACCGGTGATGCCATTGCCCAGGCGTTCTCGCTGAATATGTTGGCAATGGTTAGTGTAAATAACCATCAATTTGAGCAGGCGCGCCAGTATCATCTTCAGGCAATTGAAATTTCCAAAAATGCTGGAGATCGCTATGGTTTGGCACGTGCCTACAGCAATCTGAGCGAACTAATTCGCATCCAACGTCAGTATGCGGAAGCAAAGCCTTATGCCTTGGAGGGCGTCAAGCTCGGACGTGAACTGGGCAACCGGTATATGATACCCATCATGCTTGTTAATCTCGTTTATTCCCAGGTGGGGCTGGGTGAAATCCGTGAAGCGTATGCCTCTGTACGCGAGGCACTACAGTTCAATGTGGAAGGCAATTCCACGTCATGGATATTATTTTCTCTGGTGGGTTATGCAAATATCCTTGCGGCGGAGGGCAAGCGTGACCAGGCTCTTGAAATTCTTGGCTTGTGTATGAATCACCCCGAAACGAACAGTGATACACATCGCGATATTCAGTTGGTTCTCGAAGATTTGAAAAATATCCGCGCCGATGATATCGAGACAGGACTTGAACGCGGTAGGTCGCTTGATCTGAAAGAAGCAGTTGTCACAGCTTTGGGTGGTTAATCTTGTAAGACTTCGGTTAGCAGCCCCAGCTCCGTCAGGGCAGCCATCACATTTTGGATGGCTCCGCTTTTGACAATGACCGATGTTGGGCTTAACACCTCACCTAAAAATTTCCCCGCTTTTGATTTGCGCATCTCGTCGAGGATTTCGGGCCGGCTCACCTTTAAAATGACTTGAGTCTGTACCCGAGCTTCTGTTCCGTTAACCTCCCAACGCTTGAGGGCCTTGATCAGCGTCGGTGGAATCCCCGCATCGGAATGTTTCGCAAGTAGCGACAAGAGATGTTCAGCTTTCAACCCCTGTTCCTTCGCTTTTGTAAGTGAATTCGTTGTAACATGATAACGATATACATCGCCTTTTGTTTCTTCCCATTCACAAAAACGAGATATTTGATAGCGAACAACGCGGGGAGCTTCGCGCGGAATGGAAATTTTTCCGCTTGAAGTCACGGTAATCTTTCCTCTTTCCTCTTTCCCACCAACAAATGACGAAAGATGGAACGCAGTTGGCTCTTTTGAACCTTCCGCAATTGATAAATCAACCTGTCCAAGCCAATGAAGGATATTTGTGATGAAGAATCTGATGAGCGCGCCATCCACCTCATCCCAATGTTCGAAGCCACGCAAATATTGTCCATCTGCTGCGCGTTTAATAAACCATGAGTCGTAATCGCCCGCGGGGCGTTGAAAATCCGCATATTTCGACTTAACATCACGGATAAAAGCGTTCAGACTCCACCATTTGCCTTCGGGAATGGCATCCAATAAATTCAACAAAAACTCCCGCGTTTCTTCGGGCCGATTTTTCCACTCCCCCTCACAAATGATGCCTGGCATGAGTTTTAATTCATTGAAAGATTCGCTTTCCAACCATGCTTCCTGAAGCATTTTCAGTGCATCATGGCGCGACGCTTCAAGAAAAGATTTTACTGCTTCGGTTTGAGGTCTATTTTCCTTGATCAATTTTGCAGAGACTAATAAAGCCTGTAGCCGCGCATCAGTTTGTCCCCAAGGGATGCTTCGTAACCAATCGGTTTTTCCAACACGTAATGCAGCGAGTAAAGTTGTCGCATCATCCAAAATAAAATCATTCGCCAGGATCTCCCTGCCTTTTTCAGCGGGAGAGGCAGGTCTGCCCAATGGTTCTACGTCGTCGCCCTTTTCTTCTTTCTTCGCTTCCTGCTCTTCTTGCTTCAAAAGAGAGAGCAAATCTTCTGGAATATAGGCAAACTCTTGTGGACCCTTTTCCGTGTCAAAGAATGATCTTGCGAGTAACCCTCGATAATACAAGATTTCTGCTGCCGATGTTGGGTTTAGATGTGGCTTTGTTCGATCGCGTTTGCCTGCGCCGGCTTCGCGGATCTCCCCGAATTTTCGAGTAAAGGTGGGCCAGGGAATTCGTCCTCCCACGTTGACGAGGGCAGTGATGGCCGAATCCGCCTCGGGGGGGAGAGAGTCAATTAA
>DAINRK010000075.1:0-6446 GCA_036741855.1 Anaerolineales bacterium | reverse complement strand
TTAACTCGGCAAGCAGGTTTGGGTCGAGCAGGGAAACGATCAATTTTTCACGAACTGCATCCGCATTTTTGGTGTCGATCTCAAGTCCCCATAATTCCGCGATAATGCGGAGGTATCCTATATCCTGCTTGAGGAGGGATTGAAATAAGTCAGGCATGATTACACAATACGCAGTACAAATTATAAACGCGTTGCGTTTTGTGCTCTTCTAATTTATCCGCGTACGACTTTCAGGGCGTTGGGAAGAATCTCGAAACTTACCTTGCGAATGTCTGTTCCAGGGCCTGAAAAAATTTCTCCATCTGCATGAATATACAGCGGGCGGTCTGCAATCAGAGTGAACTTTTTACATGATCCCATCCGCACCTGTTTGAAACGTCCATGTGTGCCTTTCATGACTTCCGGCACGATACGAAACATCATCGGACGGCTGACATCTGTGATCATAGCGTAATGAATGATGCCATCATCAATTTTTGCGTCAGGTGCGATGAGGAAACCACCACCTTCACGTGGACCATTGCATAGCACCAGATAAATAACCTTTTGCTCCCACTTTTGATCATCTGTTTCAATCTGCATTTTCATGGGATGATGATCGAGGATGATAGTTTGAATGACTGCCGCAAGATACATAAGGAAGCCACGCAAGATCGGGAGTTTATGTGAACGAATTGTAACGATCGCACCAAAACCGATGCCGAGCGTATTATCAAAATATTCCTGGCGCCCGTTTTCCTCGGTCATCAGACCGAGATCAACCGTGGATGTTTCTCCTGTCAGTGCCCGCCTGAGAGCCTGATTTGAATCCTTCGATGCACCTATACCATGCGCAAAGTCATTACCAGAACCAACGGGGACAACTCCAAGTATAGGTCGCTTGTGTTCAGGTGCCTGCATGATACCGTTCATCACCTCATGGACTGTTCCATCTCCTCCCATGGCGATGACCATGTCATAACTTTCCTCACTGGCTTGCTTGGCCAATTCAATTGCATGACCCGGATACACTGTGCCGCTCCAATCCACATTCCCGTGTTCCACGGTGATCGATCGCAGATCGCGTGCGACTCGCCAGGCGTTGCCCATATCGGCCATCGGATTCAGGATGATCTTAATTTTGCGCGGCATGAAGGTTTCTCCATGATAATAAAACCCTAAAGGTTTTCCTTGCGAGTTGTGGAACAAAATTTGCAGTGAAACCTTTAGGGCTTGTAAATGTCTTCTTGAATTATAACCCTCACAAAATAAATCAGAGGCTATTCGCCCCCAATCCGGTGCGTGGCAAGTGGACCTGTAATCCCCCGCGCCACTTCGAACGACCCACGCTTGTGCTTCTTGGCTTGATAAAGAGCTGTATCCGCCGCGCGCAACATATCTGGACCGTTGCGTGCATTGACGGGAAAAATGGCAATACCGCCAGAGATGCCTAATTTGAGTTTCTTGCCATCGGGAAGCTTGTACTTGAGTTTATTCATCCCTTCAACGATTTTCTCGGCGACGATTTGGGCAGATGACATATCAGATTGCGTCAGGATGAGAGTCAATTCATCGCCACCGTAACGGGCCAGAAAGTCCGTATTGCGAACGCCGCGTGCCATCTGGTTGAACACCAATCGCAAGACATCATCGCCTACGGAATGTCCATATGTGTCATTCACTTCTTTAAATCCGTCGAGATCCATCATAATGACTGCGAAGGAATAACTGTTCTTGCGCGCGGCCTGAACTTCCTCTTCGAGCCTCTCATCGAGCGCACGGCGATTAGGCAAACCCGTCAATGTGTCACTGTAAGCCTGCCTGCTGATCATTTGATGCAGGCTGGCATTGGATATTGCTACAGCCGCCTGGTCTGAAAGCAGGCTGAGCAAACGCAATTCAGATGGTGAAAATCCGCCAAGTGTTAAGCGGGAAAGATTCATTACACCTACAACAGCGTCGCCTACTTTGAGGGGTATCCCAATAATTGAGCCTGCCCAATCTTTAGGAGCCGTTGTAAAAAGGGGATGGCGGCGCATATCTTCGACGATGATGATTTCGCCCTGGCGCGCAACCGTATAAGTAAGTCCGTTGGAGCGCGGTTTGGAGAAAGGTTTGTTGTGTACTCCATCTGCATCAAGAGACGCGCCGAAGGAGAGTCGGTAGTTTTTGTACAGAAAGATATTTACATCACGAGCATTCTCTATGAGGCGGACAGCCTCGGAGACTACAGCATCCAACACATCCGGCAGATCCAGGCTGGAGGTCAGGTTAATGCTTAGTTTCTTGAGCGCATCCAGTTCATCTGTCTGTTGTTTGAGCATGGCAAGTAATGCTCGATTATTGATGAGTTCACGAGCAATGCCTTGTGTATTTGAGTTATCGTCGGGGGAATATCTTTCCAATGCAGCGGTTAAAATGTCGAGCAATTTGAGGAGGGTCTCCCTGTCGCTTGCGGAACCACCCTGTTTTTCCAGAAAGCCACGGGCCTCTGCCAAAATTTTTAATCTGTTGTCACCCATTCTTGTTGTTTCTCAGCAAAGTAACTTAAGTGCGAATAAAACCTGAGAGCGTCCTTTCTCGACAATCCTTGAATTTGAGTAGAGTCATTATAACGATTTGCCTAAGGATAGTGTATTACATACGCGTTACAACACCCGCCTCGGCCCTACAGTTTCAATTATAAAGCAGGCCATCGATGCCCGATAAAAATGGATGGTGGGTATGTTAGAATTTACTCACCTGTTTCTGGAGGATTACGTGTCAGATATCAATCCCATAGGGGGTTCCCCCAAGCCTGCCATGGCCACACCATTGAATCCACGCCGACGCGGCATCATCATCGGCGCGTCAGATGGGCTTGGCGCTGAGCTTGCACGCCTCCTTGCTCGCGAAGGCTACACGCTTGCCTTGCTTGCACGCAGAAAAGAATTGCTGGATTCATTAAGTGCCGAAATTAATCGTGAATCTAATGAGCAACGCACTTTTGCCTATGCCCATGATGTGACTGAATACGAGGCGGTTCCAGCTCTTTTGCGTAAGATTGTTTCTGACCTGGGCGGGCTGGACTTAGTCGTATTTTTAGCCGGTGTAAATTATCCACCCGGCGGAATCGATAAATACAATTTTGAGAATGATCGTAAGATGATCGAAGTGAATCTTATTGGAGCTATGGCATGGCTGCATCCCATCGCCGAAATGTTTCAATCCGCAAAAGCCGGTCAAATAGTTGGCATTGGCTCTGTCGCCGGAGATCGTGGGCGCGTCGGAAATCCTGGCTACAATACATCGAAAGCAGGGCTGGCAACGTACCTCGAAGCTTTGCGTAATCGGCTGACACGTCATGGTGTGAACGTGCTAACAGTTAAACCTGGTTTCTTGAAGACGGAAATGCTCAAAGCCGCACAGGGTCCAACTCCGTTTGCGATTCCACCAGCAAAAGCTGCTGAGGATATTTTGAACGCCATCAAGAAACGTAAACAGCTGATCTATACTGCCTCCATGTGGCGTTGGATCATGCTCGCCATACAACATACGCCGTCAGTTATCTTCCGAAGATTATCATTCTAATATGTCATTGCCGCTTAGCACTTTTAAACAGTTCGAGAATTTCGGGCATTCTATTCAAGCCTCATCCTATCAAATCCCAATTCAAAAAACAGAGGATATCTTCAAAGCTTTTCAGCTCGCAGAAAAACTCGGGCTCAAGGTCACTGCGCGTGGTACTGGTATAAGCTATAACGATGCATCGCTCAATGGTGGCGGTATCGTGTTGAACATGTTAGGGATGAATCGGATCCTCGAATGGGATCCGGGCTCGGGCCTGGTCAGATGCGAGTCCGGCGTCACTCTTCATCAGTTGTGGCGTTGTGTCGAGCCGGATGGCTGGTGGCCTCCCGTCGTTTCCGGTACGATGAGGACAACTATCGGAGGATGTCTCTCGACAAATATCCATGGGAAAAATAATTTTCAAGTGGGTCCGATTGGTGAACATGTCGTAGAGTTCACTGCAATATTACCAACTGGCGAAGAAATCACATGTACTCCGGATAGTAATCAGGATTTGTTTTACGCGATGATCAGTGGACTCGGAATGCTTGGCGTATTCACGTCCATCACACTGAAGATGAAGCGCATTTATTCCGGACTTTTATCTGTGGATGGGTGGCATGTGCCGAATCTGAGCCGACACTTAAGCGATTTGTGTGAAAATGCTCCTCATTATGATTACATCGTTGGCTGGATTGACGCGATCGCGCGCGGAAAGGACCTCGGGCGCGGGCAGATCCACGCCGCGCGTCAACTAAAAGAGGGCGAGGATCCAGACCCACACAAGACAATGCAACTCCGGTATCAACATCTGCCTGATCGCTTCTTTGGTGTCATGCCTAAATCACTATTGCACTACTTTATGAAACCATTTGTGAATAATCTTGGCTGGTGGGGAGTCAACACTGCACGCTATATAGCAGGTCTGCGCCGGCATACTTTTCTGCAATCCCATGCCGGGTTTCATTTTCTGTTGGATTACGTCCCAAATTGGGAACGCTCATTCGGAAGCGGTGGTTTGATTCAGTATCAGTCCTTCCTTCCAAAAGAAACGGCAGAAGACGCCTGGCGCGAGATGATCACCATTTCACATCAACGCGGATTGCCTTCTTACGTGGGAGTTACCAAACGGCATCGCCCTGATAAATTTTTGTTGACTCATGCGGTGGATGGCTTCTCTCTCGCGCTGGATTTTAAAGTAACGGATAAAAACCGAGCCACGTTAAGCAGGATGTTGCAGGACTTTGATCAGATCGTTGTGAAACCCGGCGGGCGTTTTTATTTTGCAAAAAACAGTGAAACTTCCGCTGAAGTCACGCGTGCTTTTCTCGGTGATGCAACAATTAGTAAATTTAAGGAATTGAAGAAGAGATGCGATCCCAGCGATTTGCTGGAGTCTGACTTGTTTCGAAGAGTATTTGGATGAAGATGTAGTGGAAAAATATGATTTGATCGTGATCGGCGGCGGACCCGCCGGAGAAAAAGGTGCCTCAAAAGCGGCTTACTATGGCAAACGCGTCGCGCTGGTTGAGCGCCAGTCCTATCTGGGCGGCGCGGGCATCAATACGGGAACAGTTCCATCAAAGACCCTTCGCGAATCCGCTTTGTATTACTCCGGGTTGCAGCAACGCGGCTTATACGGAATTGATTATTCGTTCAAGAAGAATTTATCCGTCAAGAACTTTATGCATCGTGAACGAATTGTCGTTGACAAGGAAAGAGAGTTGATCGAGGGGACAGTGCGGCGTCATAACATCACTGTCATCCATGGTGAAGGATCTATCAAAGATGCTCATACGGTCCATGTGAAATCGGCAAATAGTGAAATAGACCTCTCCGGTGAAATCATTCTGATCGCTACAGGCTCCTCTCCACGCCACCCCCCTGAAATCCCATTTGATGGAAAACTGATCTATGACTCAGATACCATCCTGGATATGAACCGCATCCCTAAAACAATGGTCGTTGTAGGTGGTGGCGTGATTGGCACCGAATATGCGTCGATTTTTACAGCGCTTGGCATCATGGTCACGCTGATCGAGCCGCGGGACCGGATCGTTCCATTCGTCGATACTGAGATTGCCAAGCGCCTCACAGATCAACTTTCAAATCTGGGCCTCAATTTCATTTTCAATGACCGCATGACGTCGATTGAATCAAAAGGGGATCATGTACATGTGACGTTGGAAAAAGGTGATTCGTACAATTATGAGGTTGCGTTGATCGCTTCTGGAAGGCAAAGTAATATTGAAGGATTGGGATTGGAACAGATGGGGATAAAAATTGGGGAGCGAGGGTTGATCCTCGTGGATGAAAACTTCCAGACAAACATTCCAAACATCTTCGCAGTAGGTGATGTGATCGGTTTTCCTGCGTTGGCTTCCACATCCATGGAACAGGCGCGGGCGGCAATTGTGCATGCATTCAACCTGGAATATAAAGAGCAACTCGCTCCGTTCCTGCCCTTGGCAGTTTATGCGATTCCTGAGATTTCATCCATTGGCCTCACCGAGGATGAATGCAGAGAAAAGAGCATTCCATATCTCATTGGTCGTGCATATTATGAAGAGAATGCTCGTGGCCAGATCATCGGCGACATGTGCGGGATGCTCAAACTGGTCTTTTCGCCAACTGATAAAAAACTGCTTGGGGCGCATATCATCGGTGAGCAGGCATCGGAGCTAATTCATATTGCTTCGCATGTGATGTTAACAAATGGCACAATTGACGCATTTATCGCGGCGGTTTATAACTATCCTACCCTTTCGGATTCATACCAGTATGCTGCCTACGATGGACTCCAAAATCATGACAAATGGCTTGAAGCCAATAAGAATGCTTTACGAAGTTCTTGATCTTGGTTTGATCGAATACGAACAGGCCTGGAGATTACAAGACCAATATGCAGCGGAGATCGC
>DAINRK010000074.1:0-12346 GCA_036741855.1 Anaerolineales bacterium | reverse complement strand
ACCGCCATCAGTTGGATACTTCCACTGGAATTTCCCATCACCGGCGCCAAGTGCATAAAGATTGTTATCGTATGACCCGATGTAAAGCGTGCCTTGAAAAAGCGCAGGCGTGCCACGGATCTCATCTTCACACTTGAATGACCACAACGGCTTAATCCCGCTGGCTTGTATGGTTCCCGTCTGTGGATTCCCCATACGCACAAGTGCTCCAGTCTTGCGCGCCACACCCATGAGCGCCTGCTTCATATCTGCCGCAGTACGAAACCGGCTTTCAGGATTGTATTCAAGCGCCATATTTACAACCGTTTCGAGCTCGGGTGAAACTGCAGAATTAATCCTGCGGATGGGTCTCTCGGAAAAAGAGAATGGCGGCTCAAGACGCGGGTCGCGCCGGGTCAATGCATGGTGAATGGTAGCACCCATGGCGTAGATATCGGCAGAAGGTGTGGCTTCGCCGCGATATTGTTCGGGAGGCGAATATCCTTCGGTGCCAATCATCGTTCCTTTGATCCCGCTCTGAAACGTCTTGGCGATCCCAAAATCTACAAGAATTACGTCGCCATTATGATTGATCATCACATTCGAGGGCTTCATGTCACGGAAGATGATCGGGTCAGGTTTATGTTTGTGCAAATAGTTAAGTACATCACATAATTCAATTGCCCAACTCAGCACTTGATCTTCAGGGAGGAAACCACCGGTATCGTTGATAATCGCTTCCATATCCTTGCCATGGATAAATTCCAACACAAGGTATGAACGACTTTCCACAGTGAAATAATCAGAAATACGAGGGATGGATGGATGCTGAAGAGTAGCCAGTAAATTCGCTTCCCGCTCGAAATTTTGAACGATCGTCTCCCGGACAAGAGGGTCTGGCGCACTATTGATCATTTCCTTCACTGCCACCAGCTTGGTAACGCTTGGGAAGTGCATATCACGAGCACGATACACTGAACCCATTCCACCAACCCCTATTACCTCCTGAATCGCATAACGCTTGGCAAGCGTAACACCTGCCTGAAGTTGGCGAGGAGGGGGAGAGCCTTGATCATCACCCCGGTCGTCTGATAACTCAGGGAATATCCTTGTTTCCAGTTCGCTTCTCCTAGTCAGTAAATTATAGTTTGCACTGCTTTGTTTGACAACCACCTAAAACCAAATAACATTTCAATTTCGTACATATATTACTATTGCAATTCTGAGCCATGCTCATGCCCGACAAAAGCACGAGGCAAAAGTATTCTCATAGAAATTTCCCTCGCTTTGAGAAAGCCACACTGCTGAAAGGGATTCCCTTGCCGGGAATATATTTCTGCGGCACAATTGTACATTGTGAAAATCCTCGTATTAAGCGATGAAGTGGTCGAGCGTCTTTACAGTCTTTGCGAAAGTGGGCATTTCAGTAAAATCGACTTGATACTTGGATGCGGAGACCTGCCCTATCCTTATCTTGAAAACTTATTGACCCTCCTGAATCTTCCCTTATTATATGTTCCTGGTAACCACGACCCAACCTATAACCCTGATAATTCCCTCACTCATGCAGAAGGCGGTTCAAACCTGGACTTGAAGGTAATCCGTTATAAAAAGTTTTTGATTGGTGGCTTTGGAGGGTCGATTCGCTACCGTCCGGACGGCACCAATCAATATTCCCAGACCGAAGCATATTTCAGAGCATTTCGACTTCTACCTCGCTTATTTTTGAACAGAATCAATTATGGCCGTGCCCTGGATATTCTCATTACACACTCACCTCCTTTTGGCATACATGATGATGAGACACAATCTCATCAGGGATTAAAAGCGATTAACTGGATCCACCGCGTCGCAAAGCCGCGCTACCACTTTCACGGTCACACACATTTTCAGCGCGGAAATCTCTCTCCATCTGAGACGACTCAGAATCTGACAAAGATCGTGAACGTATTCCCTTACAAGATTGTTGAAGTGAGTCATTAATTTACCTTTTCACTTGTTACGCCCCTACGCCCAACAAGAGTCATACAAATAAAGACAACCATGCAAGATCAATTTACCGACCAGGCACGATCAGATTTTCAACGAGCGCGCTTCAAAGCCTTTATGAACCGCATGTGGTCAACCCTTTCGGGTCAGCCTACTACTTTGCTTTCCTACGATGAGATCAAAGAGAAACTGCGCATTGGCGGGCCTATTTATCGGGGCGTGAAAACCGTTCATGTGGATGAAATCGCAGGGAGCCTGAACCGCTATCATGAGTTCGACCGCGTCTTCCTGCCAGCCAGCGACCAACTTGCCGATCGCTGGCAAAGTGTCAATCGCGCTTTCTACGAGGAGATCAGCCTGCCACCTGTTGTTTTATATAAAGTGGGACAGGTATACTTCGTTGTGGATGGACATCACCGCGTCTCGGTCGCGCGCGAACAGGGACAAATCTATATAGAAGCCGAGGTGCGCGAATGTTCCACACGTGTGAATATCACAGCAGATATCAAGCCTGAAGATCTGATCATCCTTGAATCGAAAGTACAGTTCCTTGAACGAACTTCGCTTGACTCGCTACAGCCAGATGCCAATATTCGATTGACCATTCCCGATGGCTTCGACCGTATGTTGGAGCACATCGCTGTGCATCGATATTTTATGGGACTCGATTGGAAGCGTGATATTTCGGAAGAAGAGGCAATACTTCACTGGTATGATAATGTATATAGGCCGGTCATCAATGTAATTCGCGAGACGGAAATTCTTAAGGAATTTCCTACCAAGACTGAAGGCGATTTATATTTGTGGGTGCTTGATCACCAGCAATATCTCGTGGAAGAGGGCGAATCACTTCAGCCCCCTGAAGACGCGGCCCGCACTTTTCTTGGAGAGGAAAACAAAAAATCGTTGCGCATCAAGAAGAAAAAGGCAAAAGCCAAATCTAGAAAATCGGAGAAAAAATGACATCCAGCCATCCTCTTGCCGGAGTCTATGCTGCAGCTGTGACTCCCCTTCACACAGCATCCTTAAATGGAAACAAATCCGATTCAACCCTGGACCTTGAGTCTGTTCCCGCTTTATTGAATTTTCTCGCCTCTCGGGGGTGTCACGGTGCGGTGCTCTTCGGCACAACCGGCGAAGGACCTTCGTTCTCTCCATCTGAGCGCGAAGCAGTGATGCGTGCCGCAATCGCAGCTCGAAGCCAACTGCCTGGCTTCCGTTTGATCGCAGGGGTAGGCACGCCGAGTCTTTCTGAAACCATTGATTTGACCAAATTCGCATTTGACCTGGGTTACGACGCGGCATTGGCACTGCCTCCCTATTACTTCCGAAACGCCACCGATGATGGTCTGTTCAATTGGTTCAGTGAACTCATTACAAAAGCCGTTCCATCCGACCAATATTTGCTTGGATATCATTTTCCCAGAGTTGCGGGGATCGGATTTTCCATCGAATTGCTGGCGCGTTTAAAAGATGCATTTCCCACACAATTTGCAGGCATAAAGGATTCATCGCATGATGCTGATCTCACACGGAGTCTTGGCAAAAAATTCGGGTATGACCTGGTAGTTCTCACGGGAACAGATTCTTATGTGCAGCTCGCCATGGAAAATAAAGCCGCGGGCTGTATCACTGCGGCCGCAAATATTATTTCTCCTCAGCTTCGCAATATATGGGATTTAATGTGCGAGGGTAAAGATGCATCAGCCGCGCAAGCACATGTGACGGAGCTAAGGGAAATCCTCGATAAGTATCCTCCCTTCCCGCCAACGCTAAAGGCAATGCTTCATCGCCTACATGGACTGCCGCGTTGGCAGGTCAAGCCGCCGCTCGTGGAAATTACAGAAGCGATGGAAGAGCAGCTTACGATGGAATTAGCAGGGATTAAACAGTGATTGTTCTGTAAGTTTTTGCGATTCAACAATCAATTTCGATTCAACAACTCAAGAAACGCATTCAAGACTCGCGGATCAAAATGTGTGCCCGAAAGTGACTTAATGTATTCAAGCGCTCTTTCTTTGGTCCATGCTGGGCGGTATGGACGGTCCGAGATGAGCGCATCGTAAACATCCACTGCTGCAAAGATTCTTGCGTGAAGGGGAATTTCCTCACCTTTTAGGCCGCGCGGGTAGCCAGTCCCATCCCATTTTTCATGATGAGAATAAGGAATATCCAGTGATGGACGCAGATATTCGATGCGGGATAGCATTTCGTATGCATACGCAGGATGAAGTTTCATGATTTCCCACTCTTCGTTTGTCAGATTATCGGGCTTGAGCAGGATTCTATCCGGCACGC
Organism: Anaerolineales bacterium; assembly: GCA_036741855.1. GTDB lineage: Bacteria > Chloroflexota > Anaerolineae > Anaerolineales > Villigracilaceae > Defluviilinea. The sequence goes on along the minus strand of DAINRK010000074.1, from coordinate 8,080 downwards.
CCATCTTTCCTATATCATGGAGAAGCGCGCCTCGTCTGATGTGTACTAAGTCTTTAGCTTGTAATCCCATTTGTTCCGCCAGTTGCAAAGTCAGGTTTGTAACACGCAGCGTATGACCCTCTGTTTCCTTATCCCGCAAATCCAGCGCGGCGGACCATCCCTCCAGGGTGCTCTCGTAGGCCATGCCAAGCTCAAGGTTGGTTCGCTGCAAGTTCTGGAAGAGCGTAGCATTGTCTATGGCAAGGCCAGCCTGCCCTGCGAGAGACTCAAGGAAATCAACCCATTCCTGATCCACCTCCATATGAGTTCGATGAAAGACTTCTAACACGCCCTTGACCTCACCCTTTGCGATCAGTGGTACCCCATAATAGCCGGTGAAATTCTCGCCCTCCATTAATAATCTGCGATTGAAGCTTTCCCTGCTTTCATACAAGGAGTGGATATTGATTATCTTTCGTTCGAGCGCAGCTTTGCCTGCATATCCTTCTCCGATTCGCACAGAGGAACGTTCGATAGCCTTTGTATAAAACCCTATCCCATCGCTATATTCGAGAATGTGCGTGGTTGGATTGAGAAGGAGAATATCGGCCGCATCTACATGCAATTGAGAAACGGCCTGCCTGAGTACAGTTTGCAAAGAGAAATGTAAATCCGTGCTGGAATTGATAGTCATATCGATAATGCGCAATGCCTTTAGGTGATCAACCCGGCGTCTGATCTGATCTTCAGCCATTTTGCGGGCCGTGATATCAGACATGGCACCAATCATGCGCAGTGGCTTGCCATTAATATCTCTTTCGACATAACCTCGGTCGGTAATGTACGCCACCGAGCCATCCCGGCGCAGAAAACGATATTCATCTGTCCAAATGATATCGCTGCTTTCATAGAAGATTTTCAGGTCAGAGAGAATATGCTCACGATCTGCCGGGTGGATATGCTCGTGCCACCATCTTCCATGTGAGGCAGCCTCTTCAGGGGTATATCCAAAGAGAGGCTGAACATTCTCATTCCAGGTATGCTGATCGTTTACCATATCCAGATCCCAGATAACATCCTTGGTAGCGCGGCTGGCGAGACGATAGCGGGTTTCACTTAATTTCAATGCATCTTCTGCCCGCTTCCGTTCGCTGAGTTCCAGTCTGAGTTGTTCATTTGTTTTGTTTAATTCTGCAGTACGTTCAGCCACCCTCACTTCCAGTTCATCTTTGGCTTTCCGCAGGGCTTCATCCGCGCGCTTGCGCTCGGTAATGTCTCGCGCGATACCAAAAGTACCCACGATCTGTCCCGTTTCGTCTCTTAGAGGGACTTTCGTTGTGGAGACCCAGGTTTCGCGCCCATCGGGCCAGATGACATGCTCCTCAAAATCCACCATAGGTTGGCCTGACCTGATAATGGATTGTTCTTCTTCATAAGCCTGTTGAGCATGCGGGAAAAAGTCAAAATCGCTCTTACCCACGGCTTCGGCCGGATCCTTTAACCCAAGCATTTCAGCCTGAGATCGACTATTTCGGATAAAGCGACTTTGGAGATCCTTAAAGAAAATGTGATCAGGAACACGATCCAACAGGGTCTGGAGAAGCAAATTGGCTTCTGACAAGGCTGCAGTGCGTTCCTGAACCAACCGTTCCAAGTCATCGTGGGCCCTACTAAGGGCTTCCTCAGCCTGCCTACGAGCAGTAATGTTCGTGAGGCAGACGAGCACACTCTTAAATTTAGTAGCCTCTTTGGGGAAAACAATCGTCCTCCACAGATAGAGAGTCTTACCTTGCAAAGTGTGATCCATCACTTCGCCTTCAAAATAGGTCTTTCCTTCAGCCAGGCTGATAAACTCCTCTCTAAAAGTCTCCAAATTGGTCGGCCCCTGAATGTTTTCGAACCAGTCCAGAAGTTGATTTTTTTCTTTTGCACCATATAGTCGCAATGTCATCTCGTTCACATCAATGATCTTCAACATCTTTATAGCTTTGAGCACAAACTCTGGATGCTCCTCAAAGTAGTGACGTAAATCTGTTACACCTTGACTTTTCAACTCATCCAAGGCTCTCTTGACCTCGGAGAAATCCTCTTCCCATATAGATACGCCGCTAGTCTCATAGATCGTGCGATATCTTTCCTCACTTTCCCGGGAGGCTGCTTCTGTCTTTTTGCTCTCAGTGATATCTCGAAAAAACACAGAGAGACCATCTTCCGACGGATAGATACGATTCTCGAACCAGCGATCCAAAGGTTCATAGTAGTCTTCCAATTGAATGGAGGTTTGAGTTTTTAACGCCTGCAAACATGCATTTGCAAATGGCGTTCCTTCCGCTTCCGGATACTCATGCCAGTAATTTTTACCAATCAATTCTTCCGGCCTGCGCCCCAGTAAGTCACTCCCACGTTCATTGATATACGTATAGTTCATCTTAGGATCAAACGCCACGAACCCGTCACTGATTCTTTCGAGAATAGCCGCCATTGATTCGTAAGTAGTTTTCTCAGAGCCAAAATTTCGGCTCTGATCCATCCTGGATTGCCCTTTATGATGTTTCGTGTTTGCTTTAGAGTTTGTTTTCATACTTTACCTTCCAATTTCCAATTACTCACGTCATCTCAAGAAAGCTATGTCATTCTGATAAAAGGAGTTGTCATGCTCAATGAGAAGGTGCTATTTTGGACAATACGAAATTAAGGTAAATTGATGTATCTTTTCTACCCCACTCTTCCTGAGCGTACACGATTATTATAATATCTATACGACTAACAAGAGTCCTCCCAAATTTGATAGGATTATTTTTACTCTAAATAAGAATCTATCAGTCCTTTTGATTGGCGATCTGTTCCAGCGCCTCTTTGAACACCTCATAGGGCTGCGCACCTACAATCCCATAACGATTATTGATCACATAGGTCGGTACACCAGTCACACCAATCTGATATGCCCACCTCACTTGATCTGCTACATTGGCTGTATATTTTTCGCTTTGAACTTCGCGTTGCATTTCGTCTGGGTCCAAGCCGACTTCCGCTGCAACGGAGCGAAGCATATCCCATTGACTTGGGTCTTGTCCCTCTGCATATACTTTGCGAAACACAACTTTATGAAATTCGTTCCCTGCACCGTGCTCACGCGCATATTCGGTTGCCTCATGCACGAGACGCGTGTTATAGATCCGCTTTGTAGAAACAAATTCCATACCATATGAATTTGCGATGGATTGCAGACGTTCTTCTGAGCCATTCGCGCGTGCGCGCTTTACGTGATCTGGTAATTCCCTTCCTTCAGGTGGCGTATCGAAATACAAGTAAAACGGACGCCACTCCACATCCACATTATGCTCTTCTTTTAACTTCTCGACCACACCCTGGCCGACATAGCACCACGGTCAGATGTAATCGGAGAAAATTGTCAGTTTGAAATCCATGATTCCTTGTTATTGCTTCTCAGGGTCTCAGACCCTGAGAGAGCGTGGTTGAATTGGATAAAATATACCAGCAGATAGACATCCGCCATCCATTATTTCTTACACAAGGAACAGACATATGACAAAAGACCTGCGCGTCAACTCGAATCGCATGCTTACCTCGTTTAACGAATTGGCTTCAATCGGTGCGACAGGCGATGGCGGCGTAAACCGCCCTACTTTCAGCGAGGCTCATCTTGCGGCGCGTAAATGGTTTCGCGAGGAGATCGAAAGATCAGGCCTCAAATTCCGCACAGACGGCGCAGGAAATCACTCTGCCTTTCTGGCGCTCCCGAAAAGCATCGGGACTATGGTGAGCGGAACGAGCCGAGCGGCGAGTGAAGACGAAACGCAAGTTAAGACTCTCTTACTCGGCTCCCATCTTGACTCTGTTCCGAACGGCGGGCGCTTCGACGGCGCGCTTGGTGTGATGGCTGCACTTGAAGTGTTGCGAACCATCAGGGAAAGCGGGATCAAGCTCAAGGTCAATTTGGAGGCGCTTGATTTTACGGATGAGGAAGGCACACTCGTAGGTCTGCTCGGGAGCGCCGCGTTGGCTGGTCATCTCAGACCAGAAAGTTTGCAAGCCCCGCGCGGTGGGCGCGAAAATTTGGTCGATGGCATGAAGCGTGCAGGCCTATCTGATGAAAGCCTGTTGAACGCGACACGCCCAAAAGATTCGCTTGCGGGATATCTTGAATTGCACATAGAGCAGGGTAAGCGACTTGAACGCGCGGGCATCAACATTGGCATCGTTTCTGCGATTGTCGGGATATGGTCCTATCGGCTTTCATTTATCGGCCGCGCCGACCATGCTGGTACAACAACCATGGATGACAGGCTTGACGCCTCCTTAGGCGCAAGTGCATTCACGCTTGAAGCGCGCGAACTTGTGATGAAGGATTTTCCAAATTGTGTCGTGAACGTCGGCAGAATGGATTTTGCACCTGGCGCGTTCAATATCGTTCCTGCCCGTGTGGATCTATCACTGGAATTTCGTTCACCCGATGAAGAAGAGTTCAAACGGCTTGATGCCGTTTTGATCGCGAGCGCAAAAGCAGAAGCAAAGCGCTTCGGTCTGGAATTGCAAATCGAAGACCTCGGCAAACATTCACCCAGCATCATGAGTGATCGGGTTCAACATGCGTATGCAGCAGCATGTGATGATTTAGGCCTGACTCATATCCCACTTACATCGGGCGCGGGTCACGATGGGCAATCGTTAACAGATTTGTGCCCCGTTGGCATGATCTTTGTTCCATCAGTGGATGGAGCCAGTCACTCGCCACGCGAATTCACAACATGGGAGGATTGTGTGAACGGCGCGAATGTATTATTGCAGGCCGTGTTGAGATTGGCAAAAGAGTAAAATATTAACACAAAGGACACGAAGATCACGAAGGAAGACGATTGGATTGGGCTATGACCTTTTCCACACCTTGGAGTACTTTGTGCCCTTCGTGTTTAAAAAGGTATTTCATGAAAAACTTCGACCCCCAATACAACAACATCCCCAAAACAGAAATCCACTGCCATCTCGAAGGCGCGATCCGCACGCAAACGATTATTGATGTGGCTCAAGAATACAACTTAAAACTGCCTGTGTATGAAGTCAGCGAATTGGATAAACATGTTAAAGTCTATGATCAATTGCGCGACCTTGAATCTGTGCTGGAAGCCTTTGCCATCTTTCAAAACAGCATCACTTCGCCTAAGGTGGTTGAGCGTATCGCCTGGGAATTATTCGAAGATTCTGCAAAACAAAACATCAAACTCTTTGAAGTCCGCTTCTCGCCCGATTGGGCATTTCACGGTCACAATTTGGATTGGGATGAATGCCTTGAATCTCTCTTGCGCGCCAAAGAACACGCCGAGCGAGAGTTTGATATGGCGATTGGCTACATCGCCATTACCTCCCGCAGCATGGGACCTGCATCTTGTGTCAAAACTGTGGATTGGGCAATCCGTCATAAAGAGAATATCTTGGGCGTTGACCTGGCAGATAGTGAAAGAGATTTCCCGCTTCGTGAGTTCGTTCAGCCAGTTTTGAAAGCGAAAGAAGCGGGATTGAAAGTAACGATCCATACAGGCGAAGATACACCTGCATCCTTTGTGAAAGAAACAATTGAACTTGTGAACCCAGATCGCATCGGTCATGGAATTCATGCGATTGAAGATATGAATGTAGTGGATTTAATCAAAGAACGTGGCATCACGCTGGAAGTCAACCCGTGGAGCAATTATCTAACGAATTCTGTGCGAACGATTGAAGAGCATCCGCTGAAAAAGCTATTTGACCTGGGCGTACGCGTGACGATCAACTCAGATGACCCAGAAGTTCTTGAAACGAACCTGAATAATGAATATCGTATCGCGCATGAAGTGTTGGGCATGAGCATGGACGATATTTCTATGTGTAATCGTTATTCCTTTGAGGCTTCCTTCATTCAGGATGAAGAGAAACGACAAATCTGGGAAAAGTACTTTCAATAATGCGCGCCACTTTCCCTGTCACTGTCCATCTCTTTTTCTTCCGAGAGAATCAGATATTGTTGTCGCGCCGTTATAACACGGGCTTTCGCGATGGCGAATACAGCGTCCCTGCTGGGCATTTGGATGGAGCGGAAACTGTGATCGCAGCAGCCGCGCGTGAAGCGGAAGAAGAGATCGGGGTCCAGATTGAACCGAGGGAAACTGTCTTCTCGTCTGTCATGCACCGCATCGAGGGTGACGAGCGCGTCGATTTCTTTGTCCATGTCCAAAAATGGAAAGGAGAACCTTTCAATGCAGAGCCTGACAAATGTGATGACTTGTGCTGGGTGGATATAGATCACCTACCTTCGAATTTAGTGCCATATGTGAGACGGGCACTGAGGAATCATTTGAGTGGTATTCAATTTGATGAATATGGTTTTTGAGTTATTGTTCTCTATCTTCTCTGCGGCGACGATAGTAAATCCCCTTGTTGCTATACATGGCATCGTCTGCAAGGCTGATCACTTTTTCAAGTGAAACGCCAGGTTCGCTGGTCGCCGCGCCGAGTGAGAGACTTAATTCAGGCGCGCGGTAATATTTATTATTCATCATTACTAAAGACTGAATGCGTTCCATGAACTCGTTCGCAGCCTGACCATTTACATCAGGCATGATAATGATAAATTCATCGCCTCCAATGCGGGCAGCGATGTAACCGCTTTCTATAGCAGCTTTCAACACTTCCGCTGTACGGCGGATGAGATTATCACCTGCATGGTGACCAAGCGTATCGTTTGCGGTTTTCAGTCCATTGAGGTCAAGGATGATGACGCTGATGGGGTCGTTGCGATTCGCCTCGAGTTTTTGCAGAGTTTCTTCAAAAAAAGCGCGGTTGTAGACCCCGGTCATCACATCGTGGGTGCCGAGATAGCGTAAGTAGTCTTCCGCTTTTTTACGCGCGGTGATATCTTGAACCGCAACCAGCACCCAGCCAAAATCCTGTTCGTGTCCGGGCATCAACGTCCAGGCAAGTTGCACATTGATGGGTTCACCAGAGAGTGAATAATTCACTCCATCACGCTCGTAATAGGTTTTGCCTTCCCACATATCAGTGAGCTCGCTCTTAAAATGACTCCCCATTTCATCACGAAAGATCTTATTGAGATTCGCAAACAACATCTCCTTATCTTTGGCTTCGAAGAGGGCAAGTGTTCTCTTGTTCACATCAATGACGCGGATCATGCTCATAAAACGGTCAACAGCCTGGGGGTGTGAAGTTAGATAAGTTTTTATATCCGTAACTCCTTGCGCCCGAAGGGCATCGAATTCCTGTTTTAGTACTGTATAGTCCTCCTCCCACAGTGAAATCGGAGCATATTCGAATAAATGATAGAATCGTTTCTCAGCCTGTTTCAACGCGCTGATATTTTCAATAGACACTAGTACACATTCCCAATTGGTTTCGCATTCCGGCAGGATACGCCAATGCAGGCGGATATCAAGCGCTTCGCCATCAAGCCGGTAATTGACTCCGTCTCCAGACCAGCTCACCTCCCCATTCCATAGTGCCATCAACTCGGAACGAAAATGGGCGCTCATTTCGTCGCGAAAGATTTTATCGAGATTAGCAAGTAATTCCGTTTCAGATTCTGCACCAAACATATTCAACGTTTCGCGATTGACATGGCTTACTTTGATGCGAGCCATGTTTTTGATTATTTCATCAGGATGTTCATGCAAATATTGATCCAAATCCGTCACCCCCTTTGCCCGCAATTCTTCAAAAAATATTTTGATCCTACTATAATCTTCCTCCCATAGCGATATCGGCGCATACTCAAAGAGACTTTCAAAATGGTCACTTACGTTTCGCTGTGACATAGTATTCTCCTTAACTGCGATAACTCATTATACAACTCACTTTATTGCTTGCAGACAATTCTGAAGGGCAGTACACAGTGCCGCATGAAAGCCCGGTCAGAAATTTGTTTTTACATATGACTTTTCCCGAAACATTTAACAATTTATACAAAAAGCGGTAAGATGTCCGCATGGGTTATCTATTGCTTGAAGGCGGTGCGGAGTTCGGTGGCAGGATGCGCGCCCCTGACCTGCGCGGCATTGAACTGGCTGGTGGCTTCGACGCACCAATCCGCATC
>DAINRK010000073.1:0-12360 GCA_036741855.1 Anaerolineales bacterium | reverse complement strand
TCTTCCTGAACACCCGCGAGAGCCATCTTAAGTTCATCCCACGCATTACCGAATTCAATCAAACATCGGTCGGTCCGTTTGGTCAGGTTGGTGCAACTGTGGGAGGTGTCCTTCGATATTTTGGACTAAATATACCTGTGGATTACGAGATCATCGAACATAAGCCAAACAAAAGTCTCGCAATGAAAGGAAAGATGGGTCTCGTACTGTTCAGAGATGGATATATTCTTTCCCCGGAAAGCGGTGGCACACGGATAATCTTTTGGCTTGAATTGACGCTGACAGGATTAACAATCTTTTTTCAGCCGTCTGCAAGATTGATTGGAAAAATCCACGCGTGGGAGACGCTGAGGAATTTAAAGAGAGAATTGGCACTTTGGCATCCCTCTTCTAATGAGGAGATTGCTTCGTCACCGCTTCGCAGCTCCTCGCAATGACATGAATTATGGCGATTGATCTTTACAAGCCTTTTACGAACCCAATCACAAAGGAAACGTTCCGTTGTATTTCGTCCACTCCCGAAGTTTACACAATGGAGTGGACCGTACACCCGGGAGGCTATGTCCCATTTGAGCATGTGCATGTATGTCAGGATGAAATTTTTCACGTCGAGAAGGGCGAAATCCGAGCACGAGTTAATAAGCAGACTCTCTTCGGCAAACCTGGCGACAGCCTGACTGCCCCGCGCGGTGTCAGACACATCGCGTATAACGATCGAGATGAAAAACTTGTCTGTATTGTGGATTATAGGCCCGGCCTTGATCATTACACCGTTATGCAATGCTTCGCGGGATTAACACTCGACGGTCAGATCGACAGAAGAGGTTTAGTCAACATCCCGAAAATCATGTATATGTTGAAGCGAGCCAATGCCGAGTCTCTGCCACGGCCTGCCTTCGCACCCGATTTTGCATTTCGTCTCGGCATGGATGTATTTTTCATGGTTGGCAGGATGATGGGCTGGGAAGAGTTGTATAAGAAATATACGCGTAAATGAGTAAGGGCGACCCGTCAGGATCGTTGAGAGATTCAACTCTTTCCAGGCGGGTCGCCCCTACAATTAGATAAACAGGAGAAAGAATAAACATGGACATGAAACTCTGGTGGTTTGCCCTGCAAAAGCCAGTCAAAGAAAACGATAAGAGAGTCTGGGACTCGTTTGATGTAATTTCTAAGTGGCTGATCTCGACGCGCGCAACTGTCACACAACTCACACTTATGGCAGGTGTGATTGCTGGTCTGCTTGCGCTTCGTGATGGCTTCTTCAACTTCCCGTTGTGGCTGGCAATGACTTTAGGAATTTACTTTGCACATTCCTCAGAAAACCTGGTTAACGATTATATTGACTACACACGCGGCATTGATGAGGATAACTATTATCGCGGACAATACGGAATTCATCCGTTGGTGCACAAGTTTTGGACAAAGCAGGATTGGGCGCGCTGGTTCTTCACGGCGGGATTGATCGCAGTCCTATGCGGCATCTTTGTTTTGGTATATACAGGCTTTTCCCCTATCGTGATTGGACTGTTCCTGTTCGGCGCGGCAATTCTTCCCACATATGCCTGGCCACTGAAATACTTGGGACTCGGTGAACTGCTCATTTACTTGAACTGGGGTATGGTACTAATCCCCGGCATCTATAGTGTCCTAGCTGGTGAAATTCCTTCCAATCTTATGAATATTATTCTGGCTGGGATGGCGTTCGGCTTTGGATTCGGCAGCTTCAATTTCGGCAAGCACATTGATAAGATAGAAGCAGATAAGAAAAAAGGTGTCGGCTCGCTCCCAGTACGGCTGGGTGAACGTACCGCAAGAATTTTCAACATCTTTACGGTTCTTCTGTGCTATGCTCTTGTGCTGTACCTAGTCTTTGTACCACGCTTCTTTTCGCCAACTGTTCTGCTCGTGTTTCTGGCGGCAGGACGAGGATGGAGAGTCATTAAATTGCTCAGTCAGCCGCGCCCAAAGGAAGCACCAGCTGGCTTTGCGCTTTGGCCACGCTGGTTTTCCACGCCGCAGTTATTGCATATCCGCTTGTTTGGCGGGTTATATGTACTTGGAATAGTTCTGGATATTCTTTTCCGTACGTATATGCCAGGTTTCTGGCAATAGGAAGCTCAAGTATATGAAAATTGCTATTACAGGCGGTACAGGATTTATTGGGAGACATCTGGCTAGTGATCTTATTGAACATGGTCACGACGTGATTGTCATCGCACGCGGACTGTATTCGCGCAATACTAAGCCCATCGAGGGAGCGACTATGGTCACAATGGATGCGAACGATACGGAAAAATTGCGAGAAGTCTTCAACGGATGCGATGCGGTTGCACATTGTGCCGGAACCAGTGTGGAAGATGACAAACAGACGTTTGAACAATTGCATGTACATGGGACTCGCTCGGCAGTCACAGCCGCTGAGAATGCCAATGTAAAGAAATTTGTACTACTTAGTTACCTGAACGTCCGCCCAAATACACAATCAGCGTATTACACAACAAAATGGCAGGGTGAGGAGATCGTGCGGGGATCCAAATTAAATTACACGATCCTCAAAGCGGGGCTCATCTATGGCCAGGGAGATCATCTCCTTCATAACCTTGGCAACCTTCTGCGCAAACTTCCAGTCTTTGCAACTGTAGGACTTCGCGAAAAAACAGTTCGATTAGTGGCTATTGAGGATCTCGTGGCGATCATCCGCAATGTCCTGCTGGATGAAAACCTGCTCTCCCGTCAAACTGTGGCTGTGATCGGTCCTGAAGAGTTTCCCTTTAGTACCGCGGCACGGCGGATTTCAAGAGCGATGGGAAAACCATTTTTAATGATTTTGCCTTTTCCCGTTTTGTTTCAACAAATATTGGCCTGGTTTTCGGAGCGATTCATGCCAAAGCCGCTGATCACGAAAGCACAGGTTCAAATGCTAGCAGATGGAATCAGCAAGCCATTACCTGATAGTCAGATGTTGCCCGAGGATTTGGCTCCGAAAACTTTATTTACCGAAGATCAAATTCAGAAGGGGTTGCCAAAAATCAAGGAATAGAGATTCATTAATCTCTGATCCTCTCACAAGGAAACTGGCAACGACTTAAGACCTCGAAATACGGGATGTTCCTGCCAATCCAAGCTGTCAGTTGCCAATAGTAAATTGGGGAAACGACTCAGAATAGTGTTAAAAGCAATCTCCGCCTCAAGCCGAACAAGCGACGCACCAATACAGAAATGGATGCCGAGTCCGAAATTGAGGTGCCGCCCTTCATTACGGGTGATATCGAAACGATCGGGGTCAGTATATCTTTCGGTATCACGATTGGCGGAGCCAAGAATGGAATTAACAAGATCTCCCTTTTGGATCTGTTTTCCACCGATCTCCGCATCTTCAATTGCAGAACGATAAGTGATCTGAACCGGGTTGTCGTAGCGCATCATTTCCTCGATCGTAGAGGCTACTAGAGAAGGCTGTTCGCGCAATTTTTGCATCTGATCGGGATTCTGCAACAATGCCAGAAGACCATTGCCAATCAAGTGTGTTGTTGTCTCATGGCCGGTACTGAGCAAAATGTTGATGTTTGCCACAAGTTCTTCCTCCGTCAGTTGGGCAGAGCTATGACCTTCACGCGCCGGGCCGCCCTGATGTTTCGCGTGATGCGGGTGCGGACATTCTAAATCTGTATCTTCATCCACGACACGCAATAACACGCTAAGTAGATCATCCCGCGGTTGTTCCCGCCGGGCACGGCTCAACTCTGTCACGTATTCGGTCATTTCAGTCAAACTCTGCGCGGCACGTGCCATCAATTGAGGCGAATGCCGGACAGTTCCCAAAATGGCAAAGAGATCATCTGACCATCCTTTGAAGCGAGCGCGGTCATTTGCAGGCAACCCTAGCAATTCGGCAATGACCATCACGGGCAGTGGATATGCCAGATCATGAATGACATCTATATGTCCGTTGGCTTGAACAGTATCTAACAACTCATCAACGATCCGCTGGATATAGGGGCGCATTTGTTCCACTCTACGCGGCGTAAACGCATTGTTCATTAATCCGCGTAAGTGTGTATGATAAGGCGGATCAGCATAAAACACGGTTTTTGAAAAAGAATGATACACCGGTTCAGCGATGTGCTGTTCAGATTCCGTCAGACGTTGAAAATTACTCATAAGCCCCTGTGCCCTGGAAAACCGGTCATCGGTGTATACAGTGGCGATATCAACATAACGTGTGAGTACCCAAAAGCCCATCTCATCATCCCAATGCACAGGGTCTTGAGAGCGAAGTTGAGCGTAAAAAGGATAGGGATTGGCGCGGATGTCGGGATCCATAAGATTTGATAAGCTGAGCGCCTCATACTTAATCGGTAACATCAGATAACTCCTTCGATCATTACAGCACCCCACGGCTCGCGAAATTATACCCAAAAGGTTTTGTAGGTGCTGTACCCGTTGGGGCTAAATTTTCAAACTCGTTCAACAGGGTAGTATACTACCAATCTGTGAAATTAGGCACAATCAAAATGCTGGTTTTATATTCGGCAAAGTGAAATAGAATGTTGTTCCCTCACCCACTTCACTCTGGACCCAAATCCTGCCCCCGTGATATTCCACGATTCGCTGTACCAGCGCAAGTCCAATGCCCGTGCCCTCGATCTTGGGATTTAGACGATTGAAGAGTCCAAATATGCGCTCATGAAATTCCGGGACAATGCCGATTCCATTGTCGCGGACAAAGAATGTCACAAATCCATCATCTGCTTCACTGTGTCGGCCGATCTCAACGCACGGACGCGGTTGATCCCCCATAAATTTTGCCGCGTTATCCAGCAGGTTTTGCACAACTTCCAGCAAACGCTGACGATCTCCATAAACATTTGGAAGTTCCTCATTCACTCTCACATCAACCCCGCGTGCCCGCAATTGGCCATCTGTCAGTTCGACGGCTTCTCTAACAAGCGATTGAAATGAGACAATCTCAGGTGCATTCATCAACCTGCCGATTCTCGAAAGTTCAAGAAGGTCTTTCAGCAATTCATGCATCTTGTCAGTGGCTTCGCTGATTCGCTGAATGTCATCTTCAACGCGTTTTGTATCTCCTGCCTGGGCATCCACTCCAAGAAATCCTAGAAAGCCCTTGATTGTAATAAGTGGAGCCTTTAAATCGTGTGAAACAGTATATGTAAACTGCTCCAATTCCCGATTTTTTGCCTCCAGATCCTTGATCAACAGTTCTCGTTCGTATTCGATGCGTTTCCGATCCGTAATATCCTGAACAGCACCATAAATACCAACAAGTTCGTTCTTCTCTTCATCCCAAACAGGATGGGCATAACTTTTCACCCACCGGACCGTACCATCTTTATGAATTGTGCGGATTTCCGATATGACCTGTTGATTGTGCCGCAACATTTCCATATCATGCGCATCGTGTTCAACATCATCAGGATGGACTGTAGAAACCCAACCGCCGCGTGCATTGAATTCCTCGAATGTATAGCCCGAGATTTGTTCAAAGGCGCCCGCCACCCAGTTAAGCACGATTTCGCCCTTCTCGTTTTGAATGTTAGAAAACGTATAATCCGATATTACCGAAGATACCAGGCGATATCGTTCTTCGCTTAAGAGCAGTTCCTGTTCAATTCTCTTCTGTTCAGTAATGTCCTGAACCGCGCCATAAATCTCAACGAGCCGATTCTTTTTTTCATCCCAAACGGGATGAGCATAACTTCGCACCCAGTGAACGGATCCATTTTTGTGAATAATACGAATTTCAGCGACGGTTTGTTTATTACTAAGCAATTTCTGCATTGCATCATCATCCCGTTCAAGATCGTCTGGATGTAAGATGGATATCCAACCGCCGCTACTGTTGAATTCCTCCAGGGTATATCCTGTAATTCGTTCAAATGCTCCGGTAACCCAATTTTGGTGCCAATGGTCATTTTCATCGCGAATTGTTGAATAGATATAGTCAGATATAACGGATGAAACCAGGCGATATCGCTCCTCGCTGAGCCGTAACTCCTGCCCCATTCGCTTACGTTCTGTAATATCCTGAATAATATACTGAAGGTGCCCATCTGGCATATAACTACTGCTAATAATTACATTGAGGCGCGATCCATCTTTATGGACCAAAACCCGCTCCCTCCTAATAGAGCCAGGTATCTTTAATTCATCAAGAGGTCTGGGCGGCCGGGTAACCAGGTCCTCTGGCGCGACAAAATCAAAGGGCGAATGGCTTATGATTTCGTAAGAAGCATAGCCTGTCATCTGATAAATTGCTGCGTTTGCCATGATGATTCGGTTATTATCATCAACGATCAATATGCCATCAGGAGCCTCCTCGAACAACATTCTGTAATAGGATTCGCTGAGCGATGCTCGTCGGAATGCATCATTGAGGCTTCGCAACGCAATTCCTAATATGAATGACGCAGATATCGAAAATACGGCACCTGCAGACCATATCGTGAAATCAGTTTGTATAACGGATTTAGGTGGAAGCAATCCTTGATTTCCCGCATAAATCATGAACAGACCACTTGCGATATTTGCTAAGGCAAAGAAAACAGATGCCCTCCAGTTAATGAGCAGACCTGCAACGATTACAATGAGTATATAACCATACAGGCTGGTACCGTGTATTCCGTAACCATCCACAAAGGCAGCGATGGTCAAATTGAGCCACGAAAGGAATACCAGCAGTGTACTTGCAAGACTCACAGCCCCACGCCGGAGTAAGTATTGCAAACTTACTAAAAAAAAGATGGGCATCAGTGAAAAAATAATGCTTTTGAATTCGCCCTGTGCAACAGCCAAAATGAATATGCTATAAAATAGCGCGCCACCCAATCCAATTAACAAGATCGCGTTTAAGGTAAACGCAATGCGTGTCTTATTTGCGTCTCCGGGAAATTCGGGAGGCTGGAGCCAGTGACGAATGGCAGATATCAACTCAAATCTCCTTAAACGGAAATCAGTATAACATGCTGAAGCATAGGTTTTCACCGTGCCATTAGAGCCAGATCAATCGTAGATCCGCAGGCCTCTTTGTTTAACTTACAGGAAAGGCTTTTTCTTGCGCGGCAATAATACTGTCCCACTGATCGTTCATCTCTTTATCTATTGTCTGGAATTCAGGATGAGACTCAAACCAAGTTAATGAGAGCCGTAATCCTTTTGCCCAATTTACTTCGCATGAAAATTCAGGCACAAATCGCTTGATCTTGCTATTATCGAATACAACACTATTCACCTTATCGCCCAACAGCGTGCCCAGTTTATCGGGATCACGCTTGATAACCATTTCTGAGGAGATGTGGACCACCTTCGGTTTCAACCCCAACGCCTGATACACTTCGAAAAAGATTTGATTCCAGGTGAGAACTTCATCCGACGTGATGTGAAATGCCTCACCGATTGCTTCGGCATCCCCCAGCAAACCAATCAACCCTTTGGCAAAATCGGCATTCCAGGTGAGCACCCAGAGGGAAGTCCCATCGCCAGGAATGATGACTTTTTCGCCGCGCTTCATCCTATCTACAACGGTGTAGGGATGTGACCAACTCGCCCCGACCAATGGAATTTGCGAGGTCCCATACGTCAACGATGGGCGGATAATGGTAACTGGAAAACCATCGTCATTATAGGCTGTCATCAACCTTTCTTCGCAGGCAATTTTGTTGCGAGAGTACTGCCAATATGGATTCTCCAGTGGCGTCTCTTCGGTAATCAGATAGTGCTTCGGAGGCTTTTGGTAAGCAGACGCAGAGCTGATAAAAACGAACTGATCTGTCTTCTCACGAAACAATCGGATGTCACGTTCGATATCGTTGACGGTGTACGCAAGGAAGTCTACTACAGCGTCGAAATGGTGACCAGCCAAGAGTGAGGCAAGACGCGCTTCATCAGTATAGACATCGGCCTGTAAAATGGTAGCACGCCCAGGTACAGAATAGTGCGTGGAACTAGAACGGTTCACTATAACTAATTCATGCCCACGCTCCACCGCAAGATCAGAACAGGCGGAACTGATCAAGCCTGTCCCCCCGATGATTAGAATCTTCATTAGCCTTCTCCCATTTCAGGAATCGGCTGTAAGGGTATACGATTCGCGAGATAGTTTTCGACCCAAAAGATGATGAGCGCCAGCCAGACAATGCTAAAACCTATTAAGCGAGATTGATCGAATGTCTCCTTATAGATAAAAACACCGATCAGAAATTGAATGGTGGGCGCAATGTATTGCAATACGCCGATCATCGTAAGAGGGATTTGTTTTGCCGCAGAAGCGAACATAAGAAGCGGAATAGTCGTGACAAGACCTGCGCCGATCATCAATAGATCTGAAGTGATACCAGCGTGCAGGAAGGCGGCTGTATTGTCCGCTTGGACAACTCCCAGATAGGCAAGCGCAGGTAGAAAGAGGATGCCTGTTTCAAGCGTTAGCCCATAAACTGGACCAAGCGGGGCAATCTTTTTTACAAGTCCGTAAAAGCCAAATGTGAAAGCCAGCAAAAGGGCGATCCATGGAAGTTGACCGTAAGCAAAGGTGAGATACACAACACCAATTGCCGCGAGTGCCACAGGAATCAATTGCATGGGGCGCAACTGTTCGCGCAAGAGGAGAACACCCATCAACACACTTAACAACGGATTGATAAAATAGCCGAGACTCGTTTCAACAATAAAACCCGCATTGACTGCCCACACATAAGTCAGCCAGTTGACACCGATAAGGAGTGCTGCGATCAAATAGATGCGAAACGTGCGCGCGTTCAGCGTAACACGAAATTCATTCCACCGTTTGGTGATGAAAATCACACCCAGCAACAATAAAAACGACCAGACGATGCGATGCCCGAGTAGTTGCAGCGCTGGGACGTGATGCAAAAGTTTCCAGTAAATGGGAAAGAAGCCCCATAATGCGTACACTGTAATGCTGTATAAAATACCTTTGTTCATAATTCTCCTGTCAGTTGACCAAACGCGCAGTTGTATAATCTCATCATGATTTTACTTAACTTGATTCCATTCACGGTATCAACGTGGCTGGGTCTATTTTTGCTTGCGCGCGGCTCACATCCGAGATTGCGATTGGCTGCATTGGGATTACTTTTTTATGCCGCCGCACTTGCAACGCACGACCCCAACATTTCGCTTGCCTTGCGATTATTACCACCCATCCTTTGGGTCGGTGCAATTCTATATCTCGATCAACGCGTTACGGACAAGCACCTAACTCTCTTTATGCTCTGGAAATGGATGCTCCTTCCTGTGACGCTGCTTCTTATTGGATTCTTTCTCATCAACACATTCGCCGCTTCGACCTCTCCTTTCATTTGGATTTCGCTCTTCATAGGACTTACACCTCTTTTCTGGACCTTGATGCTGATTCAGGACTTTATCTCTCTTCTCCGACCCAAGCAAGCAGCTGGCGTGCTGTTCACAGCTACCCTCTTCTTTGCACTCGGCGAGGCATTCCTTCTCCTACCTGTGGATTGGTTCCCACAACAGTACGCTCTTCCAGCCATCGGAATCGACCTGCTCTTTCTCGGGATTTGCATAGCGTGGTTCGACGCCTTCGACGAAGGCGAAACCTTTCTTCCCGACATGATGCGTTCGTTTGTGCTTACTGTCATCATCGTGTTGATCTTTGCGGGCCAAGTCGGATTTATGATAGCGATTCAAACGGGACTCACAAAAGGGATGAAGATTTTGTTGACCACGACGATCTTCGCATCGGTTCTCATATCCGTTTTTGGGAATAGACTACAAAATAAGCTGGATGACCTGGCGTTCGCGCGCTTGCCATCAGTTCGGGATGCACGAACGCGTCTGCAAACTGAATCAACTATTCTGTCTCGAAAAGACGCGAAGATCGATTTATCCACACTTAGCGAGGAACAGCGATCTCGTCTCACTCGACGAGCATTGAGTCATTTTGGCGATCTGACCCGGCTGGCATCCAGCCCGCTAACACAACTCCCTGTCATCGAAAGCAGATTGAAGACCCGCGATACACCAGATACCACCCTTGACCGAGCGTCTGAATTAAAGTCTCTCCTGACGGAATCGATCTTGAAGTTGAAGCCGCAAACTAACAAGCTGTTTGACACAACCGATGAATGGCGATTCTATAACGCGCTGTTCTTTCCGTATGTGGCGGGCCTGCATCCTTACAGCAGAAATCAGGAAAGGGATTTGGCTTCGCATGAAAAGGAAGCCATAAATTGGTTTCAGGCTTTCGTACCTGAACGCACACTGCATAATTGGCAAAATGCTGGGGCTAAATTGATCGCGACGGATTTGTGGGAGAGTAATTTCTAATATTGGCAGTAGATGGCAGTGTTTTTCGTGGAAATGGCAGTCTCCAATCCGTATCATGAGGTCAAATTAGAACCCAAAGGAGACTCTCATGTCAACAAACAATTCATCTCTACTCAAATATACGCTGTATGGAAACAGTGCATTCTCGTTCTTTAGCGGACTAGCTTCTATAGTGTTCTCACGAGCTATCGCGAACTTCCTTGGTCTATCCGCTTCATGGATCATCCTTGCGCTTGGCATCGGCTTGATCTTGTATGGGATAGAAATCTATTTCGCTGCCAGAGCTAACCCTGTCCATAAGGGTATTGCAACGTTTGCCGTCTATGCCGACCTGGCCTGGGTGCTTGCAAGCGCGGCTCTGATCTTTGCTAATCGCATTGACTTCACTACAGCGGGCAAATGGGCAATTGCCATCGTCGCGGATATTGTTTTAGTATTCGCAATCCTGCAATTCGTGGGGTTGCGAAGATTGAGTAATCGGGCCTGAGACGTCACGAAACCCAACCTAAAGATTCAGCTACGTGAATATGTCCTATGGCTGAATCTCATGGATTGAAAAGAATGCTTCACAAGTTAATTACCACTATCACCGCCGGGCTCATCGCTGTCTCAGCCGTCGCAGAACTTTTATTTCCCTCGAAACTGCTGGAGTTTGTCGGCATCACTAGCAACGCACAACTGGATTTCCTCCTGCGTACAACTGGTGTTGCTCTGATCGCTCTCCTTCCTAGTCTCTGGTTCGCACAGGACAACGCGCATGCACTCTTAGGTATAGCCGTTTATATGTTTCTGAGTAGCGCCGTAGATTTTCAGGCATTTATACAAGGGATCGTCAACTTGTGGTCAGTGCTAAGTATAGTGATCAGAGTGATTTGGGGAATGAGCAGTCTTTGGCTCATGTTGCGGAGCATTACAAAGTAATGAACATAAATAATCAAAACAACTCAATTGGCTGACGTCCAGCAAACCCCGCTTCGACTTCATGCCAGAAAGCGATATCTTCTTCTCCATATTGCCAGCATAAATAAACTTCACGACCATCTCTCAAGGCAGAGAAATCCAATAAGCCTGTATTGATGTCTTTGATCTGCGCGCCCGTATCCTGAATCTGATGAATCAGCGCATCCAATTTCTCGAAATCCTGAACCATGTTGCTCAGCGCGCGATTGCCACCATTCCCAGCCGACTTTTCAATAGCTGGCCAGGCTTCGGGCTGATTTGCCAGGATCTTCTGTCGAATCATCTGAACTTCTTCCATCAATGGGCGGATGACTTTCAAAGCTTCATTTGCTTCTTTTAATGTGAAATATGGGGGCATAATATTTTCTCACTGGGAGTATACACCAAATAAAAAAGACGACCATTTGGTCGTCCTATAGACTTATATTTGTGCTTTTCGCAACCGCAGACTATTGGTCACAACAAATACGCTACTGAACGCCATCGCTCCAGCAGCAAGCATGGGGTTCAAAAATCCAAGTGCAGCGGCAGGAATGAGAATCACGTTGTAGAAAAAAGCCCAAAATAGATTCTGTTTGATCGTGCGAAGTGTTTTGCGCGATAATGAAATCACACGCGGCACGCCGCGCAGATCGCCACTCATCAACGTCACGGGCGCAGAGGCAATTGCCACATCAGTTCCTGTCCCAATGGCAATGCCAACGTCCGCTTGGGCAAGGGCGGGCGCGTCGTTAATTCCATCACCGACCATCGCAATTACATTTACGATTTTCGATTGATGATTTTCGATTTGAAGTTTCTTGACTTCGTTGGCTTTTCCTTCAGGCAGGATTTCGGCGAGGACCTGATCGATGCCAACTTGTTTTGCAATGGTCTCGGCGGTCTTTTGATTGTCACCTGTAATCATTGCAACTTTCAAACCCAAATTATGCAACTCAGCAATTGCTTCCTTCGAGCCATCCTTGAGTGTATCGGCAACGGCGATCACGCCCAGTGCAACGCCGATCGCGCGGCGCGGCTGGAGGTCATCCGGCGCAGCAAGCAGCTCCTCTACGAAGAGGGCTACACGAT
>DAINRK010000072.1:0-12370 GCA_036741855.1 Anaerolineales bacterium | reverse complement strand
TCATGAGGTCTGTGAGTATAATGCGAAGGATGAGTACCCGTCAAGCGACAAAATGGGTAATAATGGTACTCATACTTCTCGCAATTTACGCCTGCTCTCCCTCCAACCAGCCAACTCCCACTCTCACACATCTTCCACCTACCTCTGGTCCTCAGCAGACTCTGACTCCTGTGCCTCCAGCCAATACTTCAACCGCTAGGCAGACACCGCTTGCTTGTCTCACCCAGCCTGGCCGTGTGGAGGGAGGCAAACTTGCATCAACAAAACCCGCGCAGGAATACTTGATCTATCTGCCTCCATGTTACGATGAAAAAACTGAAGAGCGTTATCCGGTCCTCTATCTTTTGCATGGTCAAACGTACACACAGGATCAATGGATTCGCCTGGGTGCAGTAGATATAATCAACAACCTCATTCTATCTGGAGAATCCACGCCCTTCATTATCGTCTTCCCAGATGACCGTTATTGGAATCTCCCGCCAGGTCCGGGCTTCGGTCAGCGGCTTATTGAAAATCTCATCCCATACATCGACGAAAATTATCGCACGATGGCGGATAGAGACCATCGCGCCATTGGCGGTATGTCACGCGGAGCCGGCTGGGCATTGCGACTGGGACTTACCCGTTGGGATCTATTTAGCACAATTGGTTTACACTCCCTGGCTGTTCTTCAAAAGGACACATCAAAAATAAATGACTGGCTGGCAGATATTCCACGCTCCTCGCAGCCACGTGTATTTATGGATATTGGTGATAACGACCAGGAACTAACCACAGCTGGCCAAGTCGAGACGCAGTTCAATGAATATGGCTTATCTCATGAATGGCATCTTTATAGTGGAGCGCATACAGAGGAATACTGGTCGGCACATGTAGGAGAATATATCCGTTGGTATGCGGAAGGATGGAATGATCCATAACATGCCACTGATTACGTTTATAATCTCCTCAGATTTATTCAGTTCATTTTCAAGAGAGACTTCATGAACATCCTCGTTACAGGTGGAGCAGGATATATCGGTTCAGCTACAGCAGATGCATTATTAACAGCAGGTCATTCAGTTACCGTATATGATTCATTAGTCACGGGTCATCGCGCGGCTGTACCTGACGGCGCTGCATTTGTTCACGCTGACCTGTCAGATAGTCATGCGTTGATCGCTACATTAACCCAAACAAATTTCGATGCAATCATGCATTTTGCCGCGTTCATCGAAGCCGGCGAGAGCATGAAGGATCCCGGTCGCTTCTACTATAACAATCTGACAAACGCGCTCGCTCTCATAGAAACAGCTGTTCGAGCGGGAGTAAAGCGCTTTGTCCTTTCGTCAACCGCCGCGGTATATCAGTCCAGCGATGAGCCACTTACTGAAGAATCGCAACTAGGGCCAACGAACGTATATGGACATACCAAACTCATGGTCGAGCAGACCCTTGATTGGTATCGTCAAATTCATGGGCTGCATTTTGCAGCGCTTCGTTACTTCAACGCGTGCGGAGCATGGAATGGTCGTGGTGAGGCGCATCAACCTGAGTCACATCTTATTCCCCTTGTTCTGCGCGTCCCTTCAGGTGAAAGCGAGGCGGCACAAATCTATGGCACCGATTATCCAACTCCGGATGGAACCTGTATCCGCGATTATGTCCACATTGCGGATTTAGCTTCAGCACATGTGCTTGCTCTGGATGGGTTGAACGAACGTGACTGCCTGTTCTATAATCTTGGAAGCGGGAACGGATACTCGGTCCGGGAAGTGATCGAGACTGCGCGTCAGGTGACGGGAAATCTGATCCCGGTAAAAGAACTGCCGCGCCGCCCGGGCGACTCCGCGCGGCTCGTGGCCTCCTCCGATAAAATAAAAAACGAACTCGGCTGGGAGCCTGAGCATGATAATCTTTACAAAATCATCGCCAGCGCGTGGGAATGGCACAAATCGCACCCAAACGGATATGAGGATAAATAGCGCATGACCTTCGCCATCGTTTTCTTCGGCTGGATCTTTTCACTGTGCCTGCATGAATTTTCTCATGCACTTGTAGCCTATTATGGGGGTGACTATACCGTCCGCGAAAAAGGTTATCTGACGTTCAATCCACTGAAATATACCCATCCAGTATTTTCAATTGTCCTCCCGTTGCTCTTTCTACTTATGGGAGGCATTGGTTTGCCGGGTGGAGCAGTGTATATCGAACGATGGCGTATCCGTAATCGTTACTGGCTGAGCGCCATGTCGCTTGCTGGGCCCTTTTCAAACCTGGTTTTTGCAATGATTCTCGGTCTCATTCTTCGTTTTTCACCTGTCACCGATTCGGGAATATGGCCTGGAGTTTCTTTTCTACTTGTCCTGCAAATATCAGCAGTTCTATTCAATCTCATCCCTCTGCCTCCCTTTGATGGGTACAACGCCATCGAGCCTTTCCTACACCCTGCTATCCGAATGCAAGTGGATCGCTTCCGAGATATGGCCATCTGGATCGTCCTGCTGGCGTTTTGGTTTGTACCCTTTATTGGCAGTTTCTTCTGGAGTACGGTCTTCACCTTCTCCACGGCTCTAGGCGTGGATTGGAGTCTGGCCGTAGACGGCCTGCGGCGATTCCGCTTTTGGGAACTATAACTGCCTTTAATTTATCCTTTTACCGAATCCGTTAGATGAAAAAATAAAGACGACCCTTTAGATGTCGTCTTTATTTTTTGGGAACAATTTGACAATTCAGACCGTCTTGGTTATAATAATTGTGCAATATTTCACAAATAGTGAATGAGCTGAAAAATGAGGTAACTATGAATACCCAAAAACTCCCCCATATCGTCATCATCGGCGCGGGATTTGGCGGGATGGAAGTAGCGCGTGGGCTGGCAAAAGCGCCTGTACAAATTACTCTAATTGACAGACATAACTATCATCTGTTCCAACCTTTGCTCTATCAGGTCGCGATTGCAGGACTCCTCCCATCTCAGATCGCCTACCCTCTACGCACCATATTCCGCAAACAAAAGAATCTGACCTTCCAAATGGGAGAGGTCACTTCTGTGGATTTCAATTCCCGCTATGTCAAACTGCAGGGCTCCATCATTGCCTATGATAGTCTCGTGCTCGCGGTCGGTGGGCAAACCAATTTTTTCGGAATGAATTCCGTTGAGCAGAATGGTCTTCAAATCAAGGATATAGAGAGCGCGGTCAACACACGCAACCATTTGCTCGAGATGTTCGAGCGTGCCAGCCGCGAGGTAGATGCTGAGAAACGCCGCGCGTTACTTACCTTTGTTGTAGTAGGCGGCGGACCCACAGGAGTCGAGACCGCGGGCGCGTTGGCTGAATTGATCTCACACGTGATGGTGAAAGATTACCCTGAAATGAGTCTGTCGGACGCGCGGGTATTGCTGCTTGAAGCCACTGAGCATTTGATTCCTGCGTATCCGGATGAACTTCGCAAAGCGACACGCGATCTACTACAGAGAAAAAATGTTGAAATCCTTATGAACACGAAACTGGCAGGATATAACAACCAAAAAGTGATCTTAGCAGATGGCAGGCAGATCCCGTCCCATACATTGATCTGGACAGCAGGCGTGAAAGCTGCTGAGATTTTGGATCACCTTGGGGTCGAGCAAGCCGCTTCCGGACGAGTCCGAGTCGAGTCCACTTTGCAATTGCCTAAGCATCCTGAAGTCTTCATCCTCGGTGACGCGGCCTATCTCGAAAACGGAAATGGCAGACCGCTGCCGATGTTGTCCACAGTGGCCATCCAGCAGGGAAAACTCACGGCGCAAAATATCCGGCGAATCCTAAAAGGACAAAGTCCCGAACCGTTTCATTATAAGGATCCCGGCTTACTTGCAACCATTGGACGCAACGCGGCGGTTGCGCGCATCTGGGGAATTTCGTTCAGCGGATTTATCGCCTGGGTGATCTGGGTGTTCTTGCACATCTACCGTTTGATCGGCTTCCGAAACCGCGTATTGGTATTGATCAATTGGGCGTGGGATTACATATTCTATGAAAACCAGGTGAGGTTGATTACAAAAGAATAACAGCAGGGGCGACCCGACCGGCGAGATAAAGTACTTATCCAAGCCTGAGGGGTCGCCCCAATTCGCAAACTGAACGTTTAGGTAGGAATAATTCCAGGCGCCTGCGTTGCGACATACGCCAAGCACAACCCGAATGCATTGACAAGAAAATGCAAGATGACACCGGGCCATACGGAGTTTGTCCTTTGATACATATAAGCAAGCAGGCAGCCCAAAATAAAAGTGGGGATGAATGCGACCGGATCGAGATGGGCAGCCGCGAAAATGGCGGAACTCAACAACATTGAATTTACCCAGCCGTAGCTCTGGCGGAATCCTTGAAAGACAAAACCTCTGAAAAATATCTCTTCCACGATCGGTGCAAGGACGACGCCCACGAGAAGGAACCACACCGGTGATTTAAGAGATTCAAATAACTTAAAAATTGCCTCAGCCTGTGTGTCGATCCCGAATGCCATCAGGATCAAGTTGTGAAATAGGATAACGACATAACTCGCGATCAACAGGCCGCAGCCCAGGCCTAGCGTGTTCCAGTCAAATTTTCCAAAGCCGATGTACTTCCAGTGGATGCGCTTCCAGGCAAAGATCAAGACGAGAGGGAGAAGAAAAGCGAGTTGAACGAGAATTAACGCCGCGCTTTGCACCAGTTCAGTAGTCACATTCTGTAGAGAAATGATCAGCAAGCCCGCGTTAAGCAGTGCCAACAGGATGACTCCCATCCACGTGTCAGCTACGCTCCAGGGAACGGAATAGCTGCGCGTGTCTGATGCCCGGACAGGTTGTAAAGATTCTTGATTCATTATTCTTCTGCCAATTCGCGATAGACGAACCACTGACCCTTGCGGTCATCTACATTTTTCATGGCGCGGTCATAGTAAATATCAAATATCTGGTTTGTATCTACAAGGACGCGAAAATAAAACCTGCCCACGTTCAATGAGCCGCGGCTTGCAGCCACTGCCGCGTGCTCGGGGCGCATATTGCGTGCCATCTTGCCGCGGCGTTTGAAATCACTCCAGGAAGAGAGCATCTCGAGAACACGATAGGTTTTATCATCCCAGATGAATCCATTGGGACAATCAGGAGTCTTTTCGCGCGCGGGAGGAGTATCGAAGATGACTTCAATGGGCTGGTCAAAAAAGTGGATAGGTTGATAGTTATCGAACAAGAACATTAAACCTTATAAGGATCATCTGCCTGTAAAAAGGCCAGCAGCATTCCCCGCATGGGATGATCCGTGAGCCACTCACGGAATTGCTTGACATTTTCATAGTCATCCTCGCCAAGTTTGTCCATGTAGATCTGCTCCAAATGAATTTTGGTTTCTTCCGCACGGAGATGATCCTGCCAGGGACGTGTAAAGAACTCATTCAGGTTGTCATGCAGGTTTCGGTCGATCAACACATCCCACTCGTTTGGATCGAGCCAGATCCCATTACAGTTGCGACAGCGGTCAATATAAAAGTCCGTATCCGGAAAGATTTTATAACGAGCCATGATATGCCCACAAGTAGCGCACAGTTTTAATTCCTTTACCTCCCATGAGGGATCGATTTCTATTGCTCCTTCTTTTTGAGGCAATTCTGTTCCCAGGGTTTTCCGCCATGTCATATAAGCATTCGATGGAATATAGACACCTTTACAATTCGAACATTGATGGGCGGGCAGACCTTTCAGAAGAGTGATTGAGTCGAGTGTATGGTCTTTGCAGACAGGGCATTTCATGTCAGCCTCCACGACGATTAAAGCTTATCGAATTATATTGCCATTTCTACCGCTTGTCTTATTATTTACTAAACATTTGACATAATTTGCAGGCTAAAATTCTATCTTTAAGTTTAGAGATTTATGCGGCACTTCGTAAAAGTCATAACGTCCGCGTTGCGCCACCGTCCACATCCAGGATAGCGCCCTGGATGTACGCGGCTTGCGGAGAGGCAAGGAACGTCACCGCGTGAGCAATCTCAGCGGGTTTGCCAAAGCGCTCAATTTTCATGTCACGTGGCATTCGTTTTGTTGCTTCTTCGAGGCTAATATTATTTGTTTTGGCATAATTTTGAATACGAGTCTGCAGTCGCTCGGTGGCTATCGAGCCGGGATTGATTGCATTGACACGTACGCCATCTTTGACACCGCGATCTGCAAGTGCTTTCGTAAGATTCATCAATGCCGCATTGACGGTGCCACCGATGGTGAATTCAGCGCTTCCTGTTCGTCCACCAATACCAATGATGTTGATGATTGAACCCTTGCTTTCTATCAAATGAGTCCACGCGGCACGTGACAGACGCACGGCAGCATAAAACTTCAAGGCAAAGCCATCCATCCATTCATCGTCTGTGAGGGTGAGGAAGTCGCCGCGTTTGGTGGCACCGGCGTTGTTGACCAGCAAATCAAGTTTGCCAAATTTTTCAATCGTTGAGGCGACAACCCGATTCGCGGAATCTGGCTCACGCAAATCGACTGCCTGGACAAGACACTCATTTGAAAAAGACGTCGCGAGAGATTCGAGTTCTGCCTTGGAGCGCGCAACCAATACAACTTTCATTCCTTCGGCAGATAAGGTCTCGGCAATTGCCTTCCCGATGCCGCGACTTGCGCCGGTGACAATCGCGACCTTGTTTGGCAGCAGCAAGTCCATGCTTACTCTTCTTCGATCTCGATGTGGAAACGATGCATAAAGCGATGGAAGATCGGCGTGATGAGCACACCCACGGAAGCCAACAGGACAATCCCTGAATACAGCGCATAAAAAGAGGCAAAGATTTTTCCAGCGTCAGTTTGTAATGTATTAACGGGTCCCATCCCTCCAAGGATCATGGATGCATTGAGAAGGGAGTCGATCCATGAAAGCGATTCAAGAGAGTGATAACCCAGTATGCCAATGCCGAGCGAAAACAAAATGATCCCTCCTGAGAACAGGCCAAACCGTAACATGCGTTGTGCGAATACAGACGGACTTGCCAATGGCTGTTTATGATGTTCGAACATTCATGCCTCCTCTATTGATCGATTTTCCAATCCCAAAACCAGAAGGCAAGGCCCTTAAACTCACCCCATTTTGCAAATCGCTTCTCAACTTCCTTTGCCGTGATAGGGCTGCCTTTGTGCCATTCGTATGAGACAGCTGCCAGTGCAGATGAATCAATTGGGATGAAATCATGCCGTCCCAGGATCATCAACAGATTCGCAGCAGCATAAGGACCTACACCATTAATCCTCATCAACTCCCTGCGCAGATCAAGCGTTGGCAGATCAGATGTTTTTAAAGACTCCAAATCGAGCTGGCCCGAAGCCACTTGGACAGCCAACTGATGGATGGCAGGTGCCCGATAGCCCACTCGTATCTTCTCTTTGATGTAGTCAGGGTTGGATGCGGCGATCGCTTCGGGAGTGGGAAATGATTTGAGATTTTGCGCTTCGTCTACGGGTCGGGACGAGTTCAACCTTCCGCTCAGCGCGAAACCGAATTCATCGACCAATTTCCTGGACATATTTTTGGTCGCAGCCCAGAGTGTGTTCGTCGTCAGGATTGTTTTCACCACGTCTTCGAAAAGAGTGGGTGCGCGCAGGAGTCGGCCGAGAGAGAGCTTTTTGGCGCGTGCCAGCTTTGGTTCGCCGCGTGAAACAGCATAGAAGCGTGAGAAATCCATATCAAGGCCGAACATCCATGTGACTATATTTGCTACGTCCTTCTTCTCAATCCTGTCCAACTTTTCTGTTTCCACACCTACGCTATCCATGGCGTCGCGCAGTTTGAGTTCAATCACGCGTCCATTTGAAAGGCGTAGCACATGATGAAGTGTGTTCGTTGATTCATCATAGGAAAACGGCGCGAGCTGGCGCCATCCGTGCGAGTTGACAACAGAAAGGAACTTAAACGGTGGGCGGGCAGAGAGTGAAAATTTCATTTTTATATTTCGACGTATTCGCCGCGCCGCAAGGAGCGGATCAGAAAGAAATCGAGAATCAACGCGCCAAGAATCATGGCGGGAATGATGATGATCGGAAACACCCAGCGTTCAAAAATACTGTTGATCTGTGCAGTCTCAGGGTTCGCAGGGTCATAAAGCACGGGCACTTCTTCCCCTACCCTATAGGCAGGCGGGTCAGATGCATTACCGCTTTCAAAAGAATAGGTTTGACCGCCAGCACTAAATTCAATAACCGGTGAATAAACGCAACAACTGCCTTCGCTGCTGTTACTCTCCTCCAGCCGGACCACATTTCCGGTCGTCCTTTCTCCGCCTTGTTCCAGTTTCCAACTGACATATCCCGCGTATACTCCCCACAGACAAAATCCTGCGAAGAACAGGTTAGCCAATATCATGATGCAGCCCGTCTGCACGCGATTAGCAACTTTCCCAACCTTGTCAACCGCATTTAGCGCTTTATCTACATTCTTTTCATAATTGTCCAAAAATGCACCTCTAGGTGAAGATTTCACTGAGGTGAAGAATACCCACGCAAAGCAATCTTCACGACCTGTGGCTTCGCGATGCGAAAATAATCATCGCGCTTCATAAAGATGGATCGATCCAAACGTCCCGCGTTGAACACAACTTCCTCATTTTCCTGGATGAGCGGATCGGCCAGCACCTGAAGCTGGTCATTGAATGAGAAGGGTGGAATGGCTCCGATCACGCATTCCGTTAACTCTTGAGCCTTTTCTCGTGAGGCAAATGCGACACTGTCCGCATTGAAATGACCTTTAATCCCTTTGAAGTCAATACGGCAATCCCCAGGGACATTGGCAAGACAATAAATATTTTCTTTTCTATTTAGTCTTACCTGCACAACAATAGACTTAATAGATTGTTCAATTCTATTCCCGCGGATCTTTGCAATGACTTCTGTACGCCCCTCAGGTTCGTGCTGGATGACTCGATATGATGCGCCTTCCCTGTCTAGCAAGGCGCGCAATTGATCGTGGATGTCAGTCATAATTGACATACTTTATCGAGGCATTATACAGGAAAGATAATGATAGCTGCTCCCTGCGGCGTCCACCTACGGGACCTCCGGCAAGGCGACGCAGCATTTATCTGAAATATGCTGCCGGGGATGGCGGCTCCAGCGGATGAATAAACCAACATCGGGATGAAAGGCTTCATCCCGATGTTGGTATTATCTATACTCACTATTTCCTGACGCACGCTTCGCGGAACTGCGTCAGGAACCAAAGCTCCACTTAAGGGCACGGCCCCAACGTATCTCCATGACCGAGATGCGCTGGAACAGCAGCTTGTGCGATGCTCAGGGTGTGTGGGTTCTTGCCATTTGGTTTATGACAGACTAACACTTTTT
This sequence comes from Anaerolineales bacterium, assembly GCA_036741855.1. Lineage (GTDB taxonomy): Bacteria > Chloroflexota > Anaerolineae > Anaerolineales > Villigracilaceae > Defluviilinea. The sequence goes on along the minus strand of DAINRK010000072.1, from coordinate 3,030 downwards.
CACCGGCAGGAGTTTCGCCTTCATCTGGCGGGGTAACCACGATGACGAAAATTTGAACGATCATAATCTGTCCATCCAACGGGCATAAAACAACAAGCACATCCTGGTCTGGAACCAAAATTACACCTTCCTGTCCAGCCTCATCTTCGATCTTGACATCCGAACTAAGCGGCACAGGAGACGGCCAACCCAGGAACTGAATTTCATTCTCGCTGACCGAGACGATCGTGGCAACGACGGTTAAACAACCTTCATTTTCCGTAACATCGCCAAGCGGAGTGATGCTCAATATTTCCCAAGTGCCATCCTCCAAAAGCAGGATCTCCACGCGGACCAGCGTTCCGACAGTGATATCGCCATTGATGATGGTATCTGCCGTGACGTTTAGTGTGATTCCATTTACCACCCAGGGATCAACAGAGTCCACAGTGCCAATCAGGATGATAATTGGATCGGTCTGCTCTTCGGCGGGTTCAATCGAATATGCCAGCCATGTGCCATCTTCGAGAATGGTACCTTGCACGCGCACCAGATCACCGACCTGTAAACCTTCTGCTATTTGGGTAGACTCGTTCGTTTCTACAGTTGTTCCTGCAATCTTCCAGGGATCCATGCCTTCGAGCGCGCCGACCAGTTCAAAGGTCGAGGTCCCTGCAACAGGTACGGGGTTGCCGTTCTCATCCACGATTTCAACGTCGCCGTTATCCAGTTGTATTGTTCCCGCCTCCACATCTGTTGACCCTATACCAATTGCCATGCACGATAGCATGGATGTGATAATCGCCAGATATCCTACAATGAACAGCCAGCGACGGGCTGATTTATTGTTTGTACCCATAACTTCCTCCAGAACTAACATTGCTCAAGCCGCCGTCCTCGGCGGCGAGGACGCCGCCGAGAGCAACTTGAAGAAGTTTTGTAATTCAGTAGTATGAATATCATAGCACGTAGGATTCCCAATGCAATCATGACATTTGGGGGACATATCCGTTCTCAATTCTGATAGCGGGATTATTCCCTGTGTTTTTGCGAAAAGAGGACGAATTCCGTAAAGATGACCCCCATCATCAGCAAGATAAGCGCGTCGAAGAATAGAACCAATCCCCACCAGTGTGCCCATGTGCTCAATAGCGCAAGGATTGTAATGCCAAGCAAAACGGAGTTGATTTGAACGACGTTTCCGGAGAATTTGTCCAGGGGCCGGCGTGCATACAACCAAAGCCATCCGCCAGAAATGATCAGAACTAAGCTGACTACAACCACAAGGCTAAATGTTTGAATACCAGCCAAGCCGAATAAGCTGAATACGAGAATGCCACAGGAACCTGAACGAGATGGATTATTGCCATAGCGTGCTTGAAGTACATTTATGAGGATCAATCTTTCAAAGGTCACATCGGTCGAATCGACAGTCCATTCAACAATTTCGGTCTCTCTGGAGGATAATAAAAGAGTCTGTCTGTCGTCGCGCGGCACGCTCCCATGACTGATTTCAGCATGGACTACCGGTTTAATATCCTCATCGATACGGTTAATAACCTCAGCACGAACTACTCCTGATTCGTCAGGTGAAAGCATTAGGGGGCATGTCAACCTAAGGCTTGCGTCTCCGTTGAAGGATGAATAGATACTAGCTTCACTTTCACCCCAGGCATAAGCCCCGGAAAGAGCCAGGCCGATCAATATACCTGCAAGGAAAAGCAAGGCTCCCAGCCAGGAGAGGAGCAAGAACCTTTGTTTCACAAGAATATTCGTTTTACTATACTGTGGAGCCCGTAAAATTAAATGCTTTGATCTTCAGCGCAGGCACGCGTGACGCGCCAAACGGTTCACTGATGAGCACGCGCGTATCGCGGCTGACCATCTCCACATCTGCAAGTGCTTTGACATACGATTGGGTGAAGCGTAAATTTTTCACGGGGTAGGTGATCTCTCCGTTTTCGATCATGAAGACGCCGTCCCGCGTCATGCCCGTAATCACAGCGTCGCGCGGATGCATGGGACGCGTATACCAAAAAGTTGCAATATACAAACCGCGCTCAGTGGATTTGATCATTTCATCGATGCTGTTATTCCCAGCAGCCATGAACAGATTGAGGGGAAAAGATGTATCTAATCCCGAACCCGGCGGTGACGCATGACCCGTGGAGGTTTTGTTTTCCTTGTGCGCGGAATACGTGTCGTACACAGGTGAACCGATCACGCCATTGGTCACGACATCCACGCGCTGTTTCGGCACTCCTTCGAAATCAAATGGCATCGGGCTTCCCGCTGGGTCCAACCCATCGTCCCATATCGAAACCAATGGACTCATGACCTGCTGTCCTATGCGGTCATTCATCCATGAGCGACCCTCCTGAACTGATTGCGCGCTCATGCCAATCCATGCCAGCATAAACACCATATCATCCGCGACATAAGGTTCAGCGACAATCGTATATTCACCGGGATCAATCTTTCTTGGATTGCGACCGCGATCGGCTTTATCAATTGCTTCATCACCGATCGCTTCGGGATTTAACTCGTTCACCTTCCAGGCCGAAAGCTGAGCGCGTCCCGCTGAATCTTCCGTCATAGCTGTGACCGAGATATCCGCAATTGTCCCTGCGTGATAGACCATGGTGCCGAGCGAGTTGGCAAGGGACATCTCCTGCATCCCTGTGCGGAAGTAGCCAGACCCGTTGGTGATCCCATTTTCTTTTGCTTTCCGGCAAATCACTCCCACGCCTTTGGCTCGCTGCTCCGGAGAACAGGCGGCGGTCTCTTCATCAAAGGACTGTACAGCCAGGCTTGTGTTTGGGCCGGGGAGACCAGGGAAATCCGGGTCTTCGGGCAGGCGCAATGCGGATTCTTTCGCAGAGTCAACCGCGCGGGCAATCCCTTCGGCTGAGAGATTATTGGTGGTTGCCAATCCTCGACGTTTGCCCATCACGGCACACACGGTTAACGTCATATCCGTTTCAGCCACGTTCTGGTGGATGATGTTGTTGGCAAAGCGGTCCAGCGGGGCGAGCAGGTCCGGCCTTCCGG
>DAINRK010000071.1:0-12427 GCA_036741855.1 Anaerolineales bacterium | reverse complement strand
ACCAAAACAGGAATGTGTTGATCACCAGTGTGAACAATCCGAGAGTCAAAATAATGAGTGGACAGGTGAGCAATTGAATCAATGGGCGGAACAGGGCGTTGACCAGACCAAAGATAAGTGCCAGCCACAGGATCGAAACCAGATCGCTTCTCAGGTCGATACCTGGCAGGATTAGCACGGCCAGGTACAGTGCTATTGCGTTAATCGCCCAACGAAGAATAAATTTTGTCATGTGATCTCCTCTTTTGCTATAAGTGGCAGTCATATTCAACATGGCTGCCACTCATTACTACGAAAAAGGGACCTGATCGTTGCATCTATGCGCGCATCCAGATTAGTGTACGACGCGGTTTGAAGCCTGCATCCATGATTGCGTCTGTCATTTCGCCAGCCGGGAAATCCAAAGAAAGTCTCGCATGAGTGGCCAGCGAACGCCGCGCATGGATGAGCAGTTGCATCAACGCCTCCTCCGTATGGGCTTCATCTTCGCCATTTAAAGCAGGGCTTGTCGCAGCATAAAGTGACTCTGATTTCCCCGCATGTGGCATCCAGGTCAGTGTTGCAAGCAAGGTATTACCGCGGACTGCCGCCCACTGTTTGATGTTGTAATCCACGAATAAAAGATATAGCCAGTTCATGAGTCCGGGCCGAAGGGATGTAAAGTTCCACGAATGGTACCAACTCAAAGTATCGGGGTAGAGGCGGCGGAGCCAATCCTGTTGAAGCGGCCAGAAACGCGCATGTCGAGGAACGATCTCAATATCTGTATTCACTTTGGGAGGATATAAATCGGTGCGTGTGTGCCATGTGGTACGGCGACTAATTTCTTGAAAACCCAATTTTGTATAAAGACTGATCGCTCCAAGGTTGTCATCCCGCACATGAAGCCAGACGGCAGAGGCCCTTTTCGCCTGGGCATGTTTCATGGATCGTCGTGTAAGTTCCTGTGCAATCCCGCGCCTGCGATAATCAGGGTGAACCGCCACATTCGCAATGAGATAGATACGTTTACCCTTATCACGAAACGGGATCAGGCTTGAGTTGCCGATAATACGCCCATCCTGCTCCCATACATAGCCCGTAAGCGGTAGGGAGGTCGTCTCCGTCATGCGCGAGGCCCAGTGTAGAAAGCCATCGTCGCGGCTGGCGCGGCGCATGTCAGAGAGATAGCGCTGACCTTCATTGTCCATGGTGGGTGAAAAGCACAACTCGATCAGGTCTGCAACTGTAGAGAGATCGCGGAGGACGTTGAGCGGCCGAACATGCGGATGCTCTTCCACTTTGACAGGGACAGTAATCGAACTCATTAAAGCAAATTATAGCGCGTTGTTAGTTTTTGTTACTGCTCGTACCCATTTGTTATTAAACTGTACAATGATTTGCAGAAATAACTCAAATTGAACTCTGACTAACTATGCAGCACCCTGTAAATTACAGGCGTATAATTCCAGAAAATAGTACGTAGACCAGTTCCTTATATTACATCATTGCGCAGTCCATCTGAGTAACATTTCCGAATGAGGTTACGAGCCAGAGATCCAGAGATTTAAGGAGGTAAGCGATGACAGAAATAACACGTGGACAGCGAATATATTTCGGCGCGGTTGGTCTGTTAGCCTTATGGGTGGGCATTTGGGGTTACTTTATTCCTGACAAAGTAGACAAAGCAATTCCCTGGCTGGTGCCCCCGTTACATGCCCGGTTTTTAGGAGCCATGTACCTTTCAGGCACTACCTTTATGATCGGTGGAATCCTCTCCCAGTATTATGCCGAAGTGCGGGTTATGATACGTGTCATTTTAATTTGGACAGGAATGCTATTCGTGGTTTCGCTTTTTTACCTGAACGAATTCGATTACAGCCGCGCCCAGGTTTGGATCTGGTTCGGGGCTTACATTATCTATCCGCTGATCGCATTATGGTTGATGTGGAATGATCGCAATCTACGCGAGAATATTTCTGGTGTCAGTCTGCCGGCATGGGTCCGTAACTATCTGCTGATGCAGGGTATTGTAGTGACAGCGCTTGCTCTGGTGCTTTTGCTGGCAGCGGATTTTATGGTCAGTGTGTGGCCCTGGAAGATAACTCGCTTATTGGCACAAATTTATTCAGCGCCGTTTCTCGCCTATGGCTTGAGCAGTCTAATGCTCAGCCGTCTGAGTACCTGGAATGAGATCCGGGTAGTGGTTACGGCGACATTTGTGTTTGCCATTGGCGTGCTGCTCGCTTCATTTATTCATAATGCGCTTTTCTTGTTTGCGAACATTTCCACCTGGTTATGGTTCGGAGGCTTCTTACTCGCAACACTAATACTAGGATTCATTACTATGCAGGCCATTCGCCAAAGGACCTCAACAAAATGAGAGAACCAACTCGCTTTTACACTGCATTTAGTGGTATTTTTCTGTTATTACAAGGGGCCAGCACTCTCGCTTTTCGATTATTCCCTGCATTGGATCAGGCCTTCCCGGCTCTGTTATCCATTACTCAGATGATTCCTGTGCACTCAACGTTGCACATTCTCACTGGGATACTGGCACTGATAGCCTTGTTTCGTGGCGGTCAGAGTGGGACGTTTTGGTTTGCCGCGGGGTTTGGACTCTTTTACACCAGTCTGGCCTTGTTTGGGATGATCACGCATCATCCTACAGTTCTGCGCTTGCAGCCATTCGATCATCCTTTTCACTTGTTTTTAGGTTTGTGGGGCATCCTTGTCACTGGGCTCTACATCTATCGCTCGCAAGGCAGAAAGAGTGCATCGCTATGAACTCCCAGGGAACGCCCATGCATGGCCTTTGCGCGCATGGCTAGCTGTAGAGGTGCTTTTTGGAATCGGAGCAGTGATGGCCATCGGACGTGACCCCGCAAATAGTGCAACAAACTTCGCCTGGCCAATAAACCCCGTTGTCATGGCCGCTGTGCTGGGTGCGTTTTATATTACCTCTGCTCCGCTCTTTTTGCTGCCTCTATTTGCCAAACGTTGGGAAAATATCCGGGCAATGATCCTGCCCACTGCCCTGTTCAGCACAGTGCAATTGGCGGCAACCTTCCTTCATTGGGATAAGTTCTCGGTTGGAACCGTGCCTTTCTATGTATGGTTTGCCAGTTACCTTTTGCCACCTCCAATCTTCATCGCGGCATACTTGTGGCATCAGCCTAAAGCCACTTCACAAAATGTATCCACGAATGATCCCATTCCATCCTGGCTAAGCCGTTTGTTGGTGATTTGCGGAAGCCTATTGACTCTCATTGCGATTTTGACCTTTATCTTTCCCAACTGGCTGATTCCTATCTTCCCCTGGCAGTTGACTCCGCTCACCGCGCGTTCGCTAAGTGGTTGGCTGATTGCTGTTGGCACGATCATGCTTTCCATGTCTGGCGAGAATGACCGGACGCGAGTCAGACTGGCAACCCCGATGCTTATTTTGATTCTGCCGGCCCTGCTCATGCAAATGCTTCGCTTCGCAGATCAAGTGAATTGGAGTAGCCCTGTTTTATGGCTGGGATTGCTGCTATTTGGCGTAGTCGGATTCTGCGGGCTGTATCTTGCAAACGGAAGCTGGCAGGACGCCTTGAGCTGATATGAGCAAATACCTCAAGTACGGCATCATCGAAGATATCGATACGGTGCGCTGCATCCCGATTGGGCGATTTTGGGGAGTCAAACTGCTGATCACTCCGATCACCTGGATGGGCCCTTTTGTTTTCTTTGGCTTACACTTTCTTCTAAATTTGTGGAATTCCCAGCCAAGCCTCGCTGACCGGCTATATCAATCGGTGCTCTTTACTATCGCAGTGGAAATCACTACGGTCCTGCATGCGCTTGGTCACATCATCAGCGGCAAGATGGTTCATAGCGCAATGGATGAACTATTAATCACTGCCACGCGCGATGTCAATCTTTATCACGGCGATCAAAAACTCATTCCAAGTCATGTTCATCTAATCCGTTCTTTGGGTGGGCCAGTCTTCAACTTAATCGTCGCCGGATTATTGTCAATGCTCGCCGTAGGCGTTGCACCTGGCTTCTGGTCAAGACTTAGTACCAGTCTGATTTCTACAAATCTATTCTTTGGCTTTGGCGGTTTTCTCCCACTGCCATCTGTGGATGGAGAGGTAATCTGGCGCGAATTACTTCGTCCAATCCGTGCCCGCTTACAAATGAAGAACGCTTCGTCTTCTGAGACTGAGAAGAAAACTCCTGCAGAAGGTAATCAATAAATGGTAGCGCGCAAGTTCTTAGGAGGACATCATGAATCCTTCCATGTTACGGATACGACTCACTAACGCCATATTGATCATCCTGTTATTGTCCGCGTGAGGTGTTCCGGCAACCGCAGCCGTGCCAGTTACTTCTACTGTTACGCCGATTCCACCAACGATCACTGCTACTGCTACAATCACGCCAACTGCAACACCAGCAGACACTTCGACGCCAAGCCCACTTCTTCACTTATGTAAGTTACCTGAAGCTGCCCATCATAGAGATATAGGACTGGGATTCCCGCGTTACGCAACTCGCATGGTTTCCACAGGCACCGTGAGAGCCAAAGTAATTTTTGTAGACTTCTCGGATGCACCCGCGACTGAGAGTCCGGAGCAGGTCTTTTCACGCATCTCTCCAGGAGCACCAGACTTTTACAGGGCGGTTTCATACAACCGTCTGAACCTGGAATTAGAGCCACATTTCGCCTGGCTGCGTATGAGCAAGCCTTCCACTGAGTACATGTTCGAGCGTGGTCTCAGCTTCGATTTGCATAAAGCTTATGTGCAGGAGGCAATAACTCTCGCTGATGGAGAAGTCGATTTCTCTGATGTGCAAGCAGTGTATGTGATGGCAAACCCTGAAGCCACCGCTATTTCGTACGGACCAGGATTTACGCCAGTTGATAAAAGTTTTGGCATTCCTGTGGATGGCAACACGATCACAAACGGAGCCACATCGGGATTCGATCTCAAAGATTGGGGGTTCCTATGGTTGAATCATGAAGCCGGTCATACGCTAGGACTAGTGGATTTATATTCGTATGAGAACACAAGTAATTATGACGACATATATAGATTCGTGGGCAACTTTAGCCTGATGGGATATATCGCTGGAAGAGTGCCGGAGCCGCTCGCATATGAGCGCTGGTTACTTGGCTGGATAGATGACGATCAGATCATCTGCCAACCAACCGGTGAGGAGACCACAACATTATCAGCAATTGAAAAAGAAGGTGGGATAAAAGCTGTAATTGTGCCAACAGGACCCACATCAGCAGTGATTGTAGAAAGCCGAAGGGCGTTAGGGTATGACTCCAATATCATCAAGCCTGGCTCGTTGGTATATTCCATTGATACTTCGATCAGTACCGGGCAAGGACCAATCCGGGTATTCCCGATGAAAGATAACGACCCTTATCGAGACCAATCGCCGCTGGCAGTCGGAGAATCCGTCACAGTTGGAAATGTGACGATCACTGTCACGGATGCGAGTGCAGATGGCGACACCGTACAAGTCACGGTCGCTGAGTAATGATCATAGCTCGACAGTGGCATCCCAAGCATAGGATCGTACTCATTGACAAATTACAGCGTTGTGCAGTAGTTTTCTTCGTAGCTTGGAGATAAATATGCTTTCAATTTCATCCACCGATCAATGGCGAAATACTCATCCTGGAGGGATCATAGGTCTACTGGAACTTTCGGGAATAGAGAATACTCATTTATCCGCCAGCCTGGATGAACAAAAACGAGCAACAGAAGCAAACTTGCGGGAACGCTATCAAGGCTTCACCAGGCAAGACTTCCTGGCACTGCCTGTGATGACAGCTTATGAACTTTACTACAAACGCTTTGATAAGACCTATCACGTTCTGCTCCAGGTCGAGTCAATTGTATTGAAAGGAAAGAAGCTTCCTAATGTGCTCCCCTTGGTTGATGCGAACTTCATCGCGGAGGTGGAGACCCTTGTCCTCACGGCAGGGCATGACGTCGTGAAGTTACATGAACCGATCTCCATTGATGTATCTCGCGAGGGGGATCAGATGACACAAATGAACGGCGCTTCCAAAGTCATTCGTGCGAGCGATATGGTCATGAAGGATGCCGATGGCATTTCTTGCTCGATCATCTACGGACAGGATAATCGCTCACCGATTTCTGCAAATACGTCTCATGCTCTATATGTAGCATATGCGCCCGCGGGAGTTTCAGCAGAGATTGTAGATGCTCAACTGCAGAAGATCGAAGAAAACATCCGCATATTCTCACCGAACGTCACTGTGGAGCAACACCGTTTACTTAAGGCAGAAGTCGGCTAATGCTTGCTGTAATCGCAAACCATGGAGGAGAATGAATGAAAATCGTTGACAGGAAGACCATCAAATCGCCAAATGGTGAGTCCGCAACATTTCAATACATACCGTTCCGAAAATGATCACAGAGGGGCCTTAGGTTTTATTGATAATAGAAATAAGTTCCGACCAACAAAGTGTATAGCCCTTAAAAGCCAGTTATGCTTAAAGAACAGTTATATGATGCAGGTCAAATACAAATGAACTGTGCTATCGGACCAGCAAATGGTCCACCTCTACTTCTACTTCACGGGGTAACGGCAAACTGGCAGTCTTTCTTGCCAATTATCCCGGGTCTCAGCCAAAACCATCAAATTTTCGCAATCGATTTACGAGGGCATGGTTTGTCAGGCAAGATAGAGCAAGGTTATACCCTGGTCGACTACGCATCCGATGTCTTGCAATTTGTCCAATCTGAACTTGGAACGTCAATCGCCATTTTAGGCCACTCATTCGGGGCTTTGATCGCGATACATGTAGCCGCAAATGTACAGGAATATATCAGAGCGATTATCTTACTTGATCCACCTCTCATTTATAGGACGATGCCAATTAAGGATTCTCCCAGTGCTGTCGATCGAGAGGCCTATCACTGGTTCTCCACAGCATATGACATTATTAAGTCAAATAAGTCCGTCGATGAAATAGAAAACTCGTTACAGAGTATGTTCCCAGTCTGGTCGGCGGAAAACCTTTATGCTTTGGCGCACCGACTAAGCCAGACGGACCCAGACGTGTTGGGAATGCTGATAAACCATCAACACATGGAAGGGTACAACACGGACAAATTACTTAAACAGGTTACCTGTCCCGTTCTTGTCTTTCAAGGAAATCGCTCTCGGGGAGCTGCCTTAACTGCTGAGGATGCCCAATTTCTCCGAAAGAAGTTAAGTAAGTGTACAGTGATTCGTTTGGAGGATGCCGGACACAATGTACATGAAACGCACTCTAAAGAAATTGTAGAGCGTGTCATCAAATTTCTAGCAGATCTGCCTTCGACCACAACCCGGCGCAGCTGAACGCGACGTTTGTCCCTCAAATCTAACAATGCCCTAATGCCGCCTTGACAATTCAGCAGCGCGTTGTTGTTTTATAATGTGAACACGATGATGCGCTGGCTCCCTTATGCCCTGGCATGCTCCATTTTCCTTGCAGCCGCCGATTTCTTCATCAAACTGGCTACAAACAAAATCGCGTCGAGTATGGGGATGTTCATCTATGGCGCCACCACTTTTACGGTCGGCTTAATTTGGGTCAGTTACCTGAAATTCACCGGCCAGTCCTTGCTCATCACTCTGCCTGGCTTGCTATACGCCATCGCTGCCGGATTGGCATTTAGTTGTGTGACCATCCTGCTCTATCTCACCTTCGCGCACATCAGCGTCTCTCTAGGTTCACCGACCATTCGCGTGATGGGCATTGTCATAGCCAGTTTATTAGGTATCCTACTTTTGCACGAGCCGTTCACCTGGCGGTATGCCCTGGGCGTGATAATGACTATTGCAGGCGTCGCGCTGATTGTCCTTCGCTAAGAATCCTATCAAATCTAACATTCTTCTAACGCCCCTCAAATAATTCGGTAATGTGGTTTTGTTATAATGCGCACATGTAAAATTGTAGGACACAGGGGACGATTTTTCATCTTAAGCCCTGAGCCGATTCGCTGTGTCCCTACGGAGGAATTTCCCCTATGATGCGATTTGACCGATTTACAGAAAGAGCACAAGAAGCCGCACAACGCGCTGCGGAGATCATCCAGCGCTACGGCCATAATCAAATTGACACCGAACACATCCTGCTGGCTCTCATTGAGCAGCCAGGCGGTGTGATCCCCCAAATTTTGGAAAAACTAAGCGTCAGCGGTGAGGCACTCACTGAGCGGCTCGATGCCACTTTGCGCGCCAGCCCCAAAGCCAACATTTTCGGAGGCGGCGCAGGGCAGATTTTCATTACCCCGCGCGTAAAGCGGATTATCGATCTGGCAAATGAGGAAGCCAACCGTCTCAAGGATGAGTACATCTCCACCGAACACATCTTCCTTGCCATACTCACCGAGCGGAATACGCCTGCAGCCCGCATTTTGGAATCTGCCGGGCTGACACGTGACCGCGTCTATGCGGCCATTCAGGATCTCCGCGGCGGGCAGCGCGTTACTGACCCTCAGGCTGAGTCCCGTTATCGGACGCTTGAGAAATACTCGCGCGACCTCACCCAACTTGCGCGTGAAGGCAAGCTGGATCCTGTCATTGGACGTGATAACGAGATCCTACGGCTTATTCAAATTTTGTCACGCCGCACCAAGAACAACCCTGTTCTCATCGGTGAGGCAGGTGTGGGTAAGACTGCCATTGCAGAAGGTCTCGCGCAACAGATCGCCAACAACGATGTACCTGAGATACTCTCGGGCAAACGCGTCGTTCAACTGGATTTGGGTGCGATGATCGCGGGCTCACGCTTCCGTGGCGAATTTGAGGAACGTCTCAAAGCCGTAATGGAGGAAGTACAACGCTCGCAGGGCGATATCATTATGATGATTGATGAGTTGCATACGGTCGTCGGCGCTGGCGCGGCACAGGGCGCTATGGACGCCAGCAACATGCTCAAACCCGCCCTTGCTCGTGGTGAACTCCAGACTATTGGCGCGACGACATTGGATGAATATCACAAGTACATCGAAAAGGATGCCGCGCTTGAGCGTCGTTTTGCTCCGATCTATGTAGAGGAGCCCACTGTGGAAGATACCATCAAGATGTTGATGGGTCTGCGCGACCGATATGAAGCCCATCATAAAGTCCGTTATTCGGATGATGCGCTTGTCGCTGCGGCGCGTCTGGCTGATCGCTACGTTACGGATCGAAGATTGCCAGACAAAGCTATTGACCTGATGGATGAAGCCGCTGCAAAGTTACGCGTGGCTTTGTATTCCATGCCGCCCGATCTTAAAGCGATGAAGACTGAAATTGAAAAGATGCAAGCCGAAGAAGAGCAAGCTGGTTTGAATCGCGATTATGAACGCGCCGCACAGAAAAAATCAGAAAGGCTGCGACTCGAAGAGGAATATAAAGAGAAGCGCGATAAATGGGAGTCTGAACACCAGCTCGATGAAGTGGTGGATGTGGACGACATCGCTTCGGTCGTGAATCAATGGACAGGTATCCCTCTCACGCAGATGCTGGAGAGTGAGGCTGAAAAACTCCTGCATATGGAAACACGCTTGCATGAGCGCATCATCGGTCAGGAGGAGGCCATCCACGCCGTATCCGACGCCATCCGTCGCGCACGCTCAGGGTTGAAGGACCCGTCACGTCCCATTGGTTCATTTATTTTCATTGGTCCATCGGGTGTGGGTAAGACAGAACTTGCCAAAGCTCTCGCATGGTTCATGTTCGATGATGAAGAAGCAATGGTGCGCATCGATATGTCTGAGTATCGCGAACAGCACACAGTCTCGCGTCTCTTTGGGGCACCGCCAGGATACGTTGGGTATGAGGAAGGCGGTCAGTTAACGGAAGCAGTCCGAAGGCGTCCGTATCGAGTCATCCTGTTCGATGAGATCGAGAAGGCACATCCCGAAGTCTGGAATGCATTGCTGCAAATTTTGGATGATGGTCGTCTGACCGATGGTCAGGGCAACATTGTGGATTTCCGCAACACGGTTCTGATCATGACCTCGAACCTGGGCACCGAATATGTACGCAAGGGAGGCACGTTGGGCTTCCTTCAGCCGAAGGCATCCAGCGAAGAGCGTGAAGCGCATGATAAGGTCGAGAAGGCGCTCAAAGGTGCGTTCCGACCCGAGTTCCTCAACCGAGTTGATGAGATCATTATGTTCTCACCACTTTCTCTTGAACAGGTGGATGAGATCGTCATCCTGCAAATGAAGGAAGTACAGGATCGCCTGAACGAATATAACATCACCGTCGAGTTGACGGATGCCGCCCGTCAATGGCTTGCAAAGGCCGGTTATGATCCAGCTTTTGGAGCACGCCCGCTGCGCCGCGCCATTCAAAAGCATGTGGAGAGTCCACTCTCTGTTGAATTGCTGAGCGGCAAATTCAAAGATGGCGCGACCGTGATGGTGGATGTGGATGAAGAGAAGAATAAGATCGTCTTCCAGGCATCTGAGCCAGTAAAGAAAAAGAGCAAACAACACGCAGACGCGTAAATTGTAGGGACGACCAACTGGTCGTCCCTACTTCATTCCTAATCCCAAATTTATTGAATCAAGATAAGATAATAGAAATACGCCCCGCAGGTATTTTATTCAGGACTGTGTAGAATGAACCTGCGGGTCGGCGCGTAATATCATAAATAAAAGGAAATTATCATTATGGAAACAAATAGCAATCAATCTTCATCTGTCCCAAAGATCGTAGGCGCCATTGTTGCAATTCTTGTATGTTGTTCATGTGTATTAATCGCGGTAGCGGGGGCAGTGATTTACAGGGCCTCCCAACAGATCCCAACGGAATTTTCTACGTTAATACCGCCTATCGATAATCCTGTTACGCCACCTCCCACACCGGAGCTTGAACGCCCCTCGACCGACTCAATCTCAACAGAAACGCTCGATACACTTGGGAACACGCTTGTCCCCGATAATAATCCTTATGAACTGGCGTGCCGTTTACAGAAGGTATGCAACGTCCCTACTACAGTTCCATCGAAACAGTATCAACTTGGAGATCAGGAAACCTTCTGGGTAACCAATGTGGATACAGTTGAAAATTTTCAGGCGACTGCAACATTGCGTTACGTCACTCCACACATGTACTTTTGGATCGAAAATGAAGTTCCTTATGATGAAGGTGATCTGAAGAGATTGGGCGATACGTTTGAAAATAAAATGTACCCCACCGATCGTGAGTTCTTCGGCAGTGAAGCAAACCCTGGAATTGATAATGACCCGCATATTTTCATCCTTTATGTGCGTGGTACAGGTGATTCAAACGCCGGATATTTCTCGACTCCTGACGAATATAACCCGCTCGTCAAGGAATATTCAAACGGACATGAAATGTTCTTCTTCAATGCCGATAACATGGATCTCGGCGCGGAAGATACATATGGTACGCTGGCCCATGAGTTCCAGCACATGATCCACTGGAATACCGACCGCAATGAGACATCCTGGGTCAATGAAGGGTTCTCGATGGTAGCTGAACTGCTGAATGGTTATCCAATCTATTTTGATTATTATTACACATCAGATCCAGATCTCAACTTGACAGACTGGTCACCGGACCCCGGGTCAAACGGTCCACATTACGGGCAATCCTTCCTTTACCTCGCCTACTTCCTGGATCGTTTTGGCGAGGATGCCACAAAGTCAGTGGTGAAACATCAGGAAAACGGACTTGTGAGCATTGATGAAACTCTTGCCGAGCTCAATATCACTGATCCACAGACCGGCAATCCTATCACCGCTGATGATGTTTTTATGGATTGGGCGGCCACGATGTGGCTGATGGATTCTTCCGTTGGTGATGGGCGTTATCAGTATAATAATTATCCCGACGCGCCAACAATCACTGTTGCAGAATCTGTTTCAAATTGTCCACAATCATTAGGTGGCTCTGTCAATCAATACGGTATTGATTATTACACCATTAACTGCTCAGGTGATTACACATTACAGTTCAATGGTTCCACTGTGGTCGGCCTTTTACCCGCCGATGCTCATTCAGGCAAGTATGCGTTCTGGTCGAACAAGGGTGACGAATCGAACATGACACTCACGCATGAATTCGATTTCACAAATGTCAGTGCACCGATCACATTATCGTTTTCGATGTGGTACGACCTTGAGACTGATTACGATTATCTCTTCCTCGAAGCATCCACAGATGGCGAGACCTGGGAAATTCTGACCACACCGTCGGGCACAGGTGAAGACCCTTCAGGCAATTCATATGGATGGGGCTACAACGGTCAGACCAATGATTGGATGAATGAAGATGTTGACCTGTCACAGTTTGCCGGGCAGAAAGTGCAGATCCGCTTTGAGTACATCACGGACGCGGCAGTAAACGGTGAAGGCTTTTTGCTGGACGATATTCATGTGGATGCGATCAACTACCAGTCTGATTT
>DAINRK010000070.1:0-12620 GCA_036741855.1 Anaerolineales bacterium | reverse complement strand
GCCGAAGACCCCGCAAATGGATTTTTACCCAGCACAGGAAGACTCCTGCAATATATCGAACCGCGCGGACCCGGCATCCGCGTCGATTCAGGCTTCCGCGCGGGCGATGAGGTGATGCATTTCTACGATCCCTTGCTGGCGAAGTTGATCGTCCATGCAGAAAATCGAGAGACAACCATACAACGCATGCAAGCCGCGCTGAGGGAATATGTAGTTCATGGCGTCATTACCAATATTGACTTCCTGCAAGCTGTTCTATCTCATCCCGATTTTACAAATGGAGAAGTCACTACGCGTTGGGTGGAAACAAAATTCAATTGGAGTCCGCCTGCCGAACCATCGTTTGAGTCTCTAATTGCCGCTTCGCTTGTTGACCTTGTTGTTCCAAGTTCCAAGTCACAAGTTCCAGGTTCGAATGATCCTGATCCATATAGCCCGTGGAAGAATCCGAGTGGGTTTAGGATAGGCGGCTTATGATTTCATTTGCTATATTGATTTTAGTTGCCGCGGTAATACTCGTTACCAGTATCAGACGCCTTCCGGGGATTGGTGTCGTTATTGCGCTTGTAATCATTGGTCTCCTTATCTGGCTTAGAGGTGATGGCTTGGTTGGGCTGGGCTTTTTTCCTCCAGAGAATTGGGGAATGACGGTTTTATGGAGTTTCCTGCTTGGCATCGCAATCCAGTTTGCATCTACCTTACTCCTCGAACCGTTCTCTGATAAAGTAACCAACAGTACAACAGATCATTCTCTGTTCGAGAGCCTGCGCGGGAATCTGAAGAATTTTCTGTTCCTATTGGTATCGGTCTGGGTGCTGGTTGCGTTTCTGGAGGAGATCATCTTTCGCGGCTACATGATGGGCGATATTGCAGAGTTGATTGGAACATCAAAGCCGGCGCTGGCGGTCAATTTGATTTTGACTTCCGTATTGTTTGGGTTGGCGCACTGGTATCAGGGAAAAAGCGGAGCACTCAGCACAGGCATTGTCGGTGTAGTGTTGGGGATTCTGTTCATCGCCAGCGGATTCAACCTCTGGCTTCCTATTTTGACTCATGGCTTTATTGATACTCTCGGGTTATTTCTGATCTACATCAGTGCAGATAAATTCCTGAAAGAGCGCGTAAAGATCTTCGCATGAAAATCACTTTTGATACGCAAACCCTTGAACTGATGCCCGCTGGTTCGGGCAAGTCTTATCACGTGGATATTGACGGCAAAAGAGTTGAGGTAGAAATCATCCGTGAAGATGAAGGGCAATTGGAGCTACTGATCGATGGTCAACGTGTAACTGCTTATGTTTCATCCGATGGCGCGAAACGCTGGGTGACGGTCAACGGTCAGACTTTTGTGTTGACCAAATCTGCGGCGGGTGCGAAGCGGAGAGGCGCGGGACATGAGCACGCGTCCGAATTGGCCGCGCCGATGCCAGGTCAGGTAAGAAGCATGAATGTCGTTGAAGGGGATGCAGTCACAAAAGGTCAGACTCTTTTGGTGCTCGAAGCAATGAAGATGGAAATCCGAATCCAGGCGCCGAGAGATGGAGTGGTGAAAAAGTTATTGGTGAAGCAGGGTCAAACGGTTGAACGTGAGCAAATCCTGGTAGAGATTGAAGAAGGTTAGCGCACCAGCAAAGGAGAATAAATATATGGCTGAAATCGAATTGCGAGAAATTCCACTCTTTAGCGAAATGGATGAACAGGAAGTGGCAGACATCCGTGCAATTATGCAGGAGATGAGATTCAGACCGGGTCAGGTTATCATCCGTGAAGGTGAGATGGGAGACCTGTTTTATGTGATCACAGAAGGACACGCGGAGATCCTCATCCGTGATGCGGATGGGGCGGAACTTATCTTACATGAAGTGGGCCCAGGTGACTTTTTCGGTGAGCTTTCGATGCTGACGAATGAACCTCGCTCGGCGCGTATCCGCGCTGTAGATTCCGTGAGCACGCTGGCGCTGGAGCGCGACGATTTCTTTGAATTTTTCCGCACTCATCCGCATGCCGCGATTGATGTCATGGTGGAATTGGGCGGACGCCTGCGTGACAACGATGCCATCCTGCGTCGCATGGTGAGTCGCAACGTTAATGAAGTGGAGGAGGAACAATTAACTGTCGGTCAGCGCGTTGCCGATAAGGTCGCGGATACGATCGGCTCCTGGCCTTTTATCATTACACAAAGCATTATTCTTGTTATTTGGATCGCGCTCAACATCACGGCCTGGATCAACCACTGGGATCCGTACCCGTTCATTCTGCTGAACCTTATGCTTTCATTCCAGGCTGCATACGCAGGACCGGTGATCATGATGAGCCAGAACCGTCAATCTTCCAAGGACCGTCTTGCGGCGGAAATCGATCATGAGGTGAATACCAAAGCCGAATTTGAAATTGGACTTTTAGTACGGCGCATCGATGAACTGGAAAGAACATTGGATGAAGGTCAAGCCGAGTTGAAAAGCCTGCTTAGAGCGAAGCCATGAAGATTTTTCAAGATAGACGCAATAGTGAGGTGAAGTGACTGTAAAAAAGATAAAAATTCAGCCACTGACAGCAGATAGATGGATGGATCTAGTAGCATTATTCGGCGAGCATGGCGCGCAGGGAGGATGCTGGTGCATGTGGTGGCGCTCGCGCCCAAAAGATTATGACAGGAATGCTGGGGAAGGGAATGAATATGCCTTTAAAGAGTTGGTCGATTCAAAGCAACCAGTTGGGCTGCTTGCTTATGAAAACGGACAGGTTGTTGGCTGGTGTTCAATTGCCCCACGTGAACAACTGGTGCGGGTGCGAACTTCAACAACCTGGAGACCCGTAGATGATTTGCCTGTCTGGTCGATCAGTTGCTTTTTCATCACCAAGGAATATCGCGGCAGGCAAATCACAAAACAACTGTTGCACAACGCGATCAACTATGCGCGTAAAAATGGAGCAATAGCAATTGAGGCCTATCCAAAAGATATCTCACATGCGACAAAGCGAGATAAAGATCGCTCTTTGTACTTTGGAACAACAAAAATGTTCAAAGATGAGGGATTTGAAGAGGTAATCCGCCGTCATCCATCATTTCCTATTATGAGGTTATGGTTATGAGAGAAAGTAGTTGCAGGTTTGCAAGTTAGAACGTTTCAACGTTTAAACCTACAAACGTTCAAACGGAGGTTTTATGCCGGGCAAATATTTTGAGGAACTCGAAGTCGGGATGAAATTCAAGCATGCGCTGGGACGGACCGTCACTGAGATGGATAACGTCCTCTTCTCTGCGTTGACGATGAACACCCAACCACTGCATGTAGACGAAGAATTCGCGTCGAAGACGGAGTTTGGTCAGCGATTGGTGAATGGCTTATACACACTAGGGCTCGTCGTCGGTTTGACAGTTTCAGAATTAACCGAAGGCACAATCATTGCCAATCTCGGATATGATAAGGTCGTGCATCCGAATCCCGTTTTTCACGGTGACACAATTTATGCTGAAAGTGAGATCATCGAGAAGCGCGAGTCGAAGTCACGGCCCAATGTGGGCATTGTGCGGATCAAATGCTGGGGCAGGAAGCCAGATGGGACTGTGGTAGTTGAGTTTGAACGAACAGCGATGTTTCTAAAGAGTTCGCACCTTTGAAAGTTGGAAAGTTAGCACGTTTAACCTGCCAACCTTCAACCGTTCCGACCTTATAACGGAGATTTTATGCACTCACGACGCGCGTTACTGTACATGCCCGGCGACGATCGCCGCAAAATCCAAAAAGCAACCACGCTCGGGGTTGATTCCATTTGCATGGACTTGGAAGACGGCGTGGCGGCAAATAAAAAGGTTGAAGCGCGCGCGGTCATTGCGCAGGCGATGAAAGAGTTGGACTTTGGCGATTCAGAGTGCTGCATCCGTATTAATAGTATCGGATCAGGTTTGGAGAAACGCGACCTGGCTGCCGCGCTGGCTGCCGAACCTAATTCCATTGTGATTCCCAAAATAGAAACTGCTGAACAGGTGAGCTGGGTAAGTGAGCGTATCGAAATATATGAACTAACCAGCCGTCTAAACGTGGGAAGTATTCGTCTATTGATCGGTGTGGAAACTGCAAAAGGAATTCTCAATCTCAAGGAAATCGCTGAAGCGGATAAACGGCTTGAAGCCATCATCTTCGGCGCGGAGGATTACGCGGCATCTATCGGTGCGACGCGCACGAAAGAAGGAACTGAAGTGTTATATGCCCGCTCGGCGGTTATCACGGCTTGCGCGGCGAATGATTTACAGGCGATAGATATGGTCTATATTGACTTTCGTGATCTCGAAGGATTGCGCGTCGAAGCAGAGCGGGGAGCAGGACTCGGTTTCAGCGGGAAACAGATCATTCACCCGAATCAAGTTGTCCCTGTGCAGGAGGCGTTCACGCCATCCGATGAGGCCATTGAATATGCAAAGCGGGTTGTCAAATCGTTTAAAGCCAGTGAGAAAGAGGGCAAAGGCGCGTACGCACTGGATGGCAAGATGATCGATATGCCATTGTTGAAGAATGCACAAAAAGTTTTGGAGCGGGCGAAGGCAGCGGGGAAATAGGAATGCGGACTTTTAGTCCGCTGGCACAAAAGCAGACTGAAGTCTGCGATCCGAGACTGAATTCCAAAATCACGCTATGGAGAGAGCATATGAAATGGTCAACATCTCCTCATCGCCCACCACATCTCTATGTGGATGATGCCTGGTATTTTGTAACCGCATCCACAGTCAAGAAGATACGAATTTTATCCTCTGATGAACATCTCAATTTATGGGTAAGTATATTCAAGGTTTTGGTTGCAGAATTTAAAGCAAAGGTGACTGCGTGGGTCGTGCTTCCAAATCATTATCATTTCCTTTTTCTTCCTCAACATGGAAATGATCTCGGTGCTTTTATGAAACGTTGCAACGGACGAACATCCTACGAATTGAATTCTCTTGATCAAACAAAAGGACGAAGCGTTTGGTACAGTTATTGGGATACCTGCATCAGAGGCGAAGGCGATTTCTGGACACGTTTTAATTACATCCATTACAATCCGGTTAAACACGGATATGTGCAAAAACCTGAAGATTGGGAATTTTCCAGCTATAGATATTATTTGCGTAACGATGAAGGCGTGGGGTTGAAAGATCATCTTCGAGATTTTCCAATTCATGATTTGTTCGATGATGACAGGTTTTAGATAGCGGACTGAAGTCCGCGATCCACATTCCACTATCCGTTTTAGGAGTCTATACTTGCTTTCCATCCTCTATGGCATCGCATCTGCCCTCTCATGGGGCGCGGGAGACTTTGCAGGCGGTCTCTCCAGTAGAAAAGTAGGTGCATATCGCGCCGTTTTTTACGCCGATTTCTTTGGATTGTTGGTGCTCATCGCAGCTTATTTTATTTATCCAGAAACTCTTCCTGCCGCGAGAGTCATCTGGGTATCTGCCATTGGAGGGATGCTTGGAACGGTTGGTTTGCTTATTTTGTATTATAGCCTTACCAAAGGACAGATGAGCATTGCCGCGCCCGTTTCGGCTTTGTTTGCAGCCGTATTGCCTGTGATTGTTGGGTCGATTACAGAAGGCCTACCGGGTCTATTTCAATTAATTGGATTTGTCCTCGCGCTTGCGGCCGTTTGGTTGATCTCACAGGGAGATGGAAGTTTTCACATCAGCCGCCTCTCTGACCTGCGCCTCCCGGTCCTCGCGGGACTTGGGTTTGGTTGCTACTTCATCTTCCTGCACAGTGCGACACAGGACACCACCGCTATACTCTGGCCAATGATCATCTCACGCGTCGCAGGAACTTTGCTCGTGCTTGCCTTCGTGTTGGCGCGCCGCGAACCACTCAGCGTCCCGCGTGGCGCATGGGATGTTGTCCTCATCAATGCCACGCTGGACCTGGCCGGTAATTTCTTTTATCTTCTCGCCAGCAGGGCTGGGCGATTGGATATTGCAGCTGTCTTAAGTTCGTTATATCCAGGTGCGACCGTTATACTCGCCTGGCTACTGCTCAAGGAACGCATCACACGCTGGCAAATGGCTGGCATTTTACTCGCCTTAGGCGCGATTACTTTATTTACCCTTTGAGATCATTAATCGATGGATTCACAGGATGATAAATATGGGCTCGACCCTGGATAGACCACCGCAACACATTGCACAATATAGCCATCGTTGTATTCAGCACGCACATCAAACCCCTCCGTTGAAAGGTTGGATTCCTTCTGAAAGAGTTTATATTCCATGCCCCCATGTTCCCGCAAGCCAGGTAAATCTCTGAGCTGCGGCTTGGGGCTCTCATCCATGGTTTGTAAGGCTTCGTGCATAAAACGTAGCGCGCTCACCTCTCTCCGTGACATTTTCGCAAAGTATCCAAACCCGGCACCCAGTACCACCGCGATCAAAACCAGGCGAGCAATGCGTGCTGTAGACTGTTCCAAATGCAATGCGAGCGCATGGCTTTCGGCTAAGCGGCGAAAGATCCATGCGATGGGCAGAGACATGGCCGCGGCCGGTACCAACGTAAACAAGAGTACTATTAATTTCAATGCGGCAGTAGTTGGAGAAGAGAATAGCGCGCTCGTCAAAGCAAGCAGACTTGCAGCAACCGCGCCTGCCAGCAAGCCCGCCCATGTTTCACTGAAGAAACACGTCAACGCGCCTATGAGTGCGAGACCCAACCCAATCAGTGCCCAGCGTGATGCAAATATAGACCAATCCACGCCTAGTGGTAAATCAGAGTAAAGTAACAAGTCGATAAATGTAGACATCAAAACGAATGTCGTGCCAGCCAACAACCCGTACAGTGCACCTACCATTGCGCGTTGAATTTTCTGAAGACGCGTGTCATTATCAGAGGACTCTGCCACAGACGAGGTACTTTCAAACATAGGTCTCCTTTTCGTCGAGTAGAATTGAAGTATACAATCATTTCCATAGATTCAATTTAGAGGAGCCAGCCGTGTCACTTGATGTTAACGTTGTCCGTCAGCAATTCCCTTCCCTTGATCGCCCTGCAATTTTTCTTGACAACCCCGCCGGTACACAAATCTCGAAACCCAGCCTTGATCGTATCAACAAATATTTACTTGAATGCAACGCCAATCATGGAGGTTTGTTTGAGTCAAGCCGCAAGTCCGATGAGATCTTGCATGAGGCCCACGCTGCCATGGCGGATTTTCTCAATGCCGCGCGTCCTGAAGAGATCATCTTTGGCAACAATATGACGACATTGACGCTGCATATCTCGCGCTCCCTTGTAAGGAACTTGAAGGAGGGAGATAACATCCTTGTGACGCGACTCGATCACGATGCAAACATCGCTCCATGGATGCTGGTTGCGGAGGATAAAGGTTGTAACTTGATATGGGTGGATATCGATGTGGAGCAGGGAAAGCTTGACCTCGACGATTTTTCCAGAGCGTTGGAACGCAAGCCGAAGATCGCGGCGTTCGGTTATGCTTCGAACCTGCTGGGAACAGTAAACCCTGTCAAGAAATTAACGAAGATGGCACACGATGCTGGCGCACTTGTTTATATCGATGCTGTACAGTACGCCCCTCATGGGCCGATCGATGTGCAGGATATCGGATGCGATTTTCTGGTCTGTTCTTCTTACAAGTTTTTTGGTCCACATGCAGGTGCGTTATATGGAAGATATAGTCTGCTTGATGAATTGAAAGCATATAAGGTGCGTCCAGCCTCGGACGAATTGCCATATAAATTCGAAACAGGCACGCAGAACCATGAGGGGATCGCAGGTGTGCTGGGCGCTCTGGAATACTTCGAGTGGCTGGGAAATCAATTTGGTGGCGATCAGGCGAAGGCGTGGAAGGAAGCGGGTTTCACAGGCCGCAGGCTGGTGCTAAAGCAGGCAATGTCTGTGATGCAGGCATATGAGACTAAGTTATCCCGCGCCTTGATCCAGGCTATCGAATCGGTTCCGGGGACGCGAATCCATGGTGTCACAGATTTGGACCGATTAACTGAACGCGTTCCTACTGTCTCATTTACACTTGAAGGGAGACGTCCGGAAGAAGTTGCCGAGGAAATCGGGAAGCAAAATATTTACGTGTGGAATGGGCACAATTATGCTCTGGCAATTGTGGAACGAATGGGGTTGCTGGAGGCCGGCGGGATGATCCGTGTTGGCCCTGTGCATTACAACACGATGGATGAAATTGCGCGATTTGGTGAAGTGCTCAAGACAGTTGCCTCATAAAAAAAGACCAGTTCAACATAAAACTGGTCTGTAATGAAATATTTAGTCCGTTAAAATGACGAACACCAGGGTGAGGGGGGCACCCTAGTGTTCGTCGCCGTGTATATTACTATAATGATATGCTTCTGGCAAGAGCCAGAACCTTAACATTTCGTAAGAGTTATGCCCCGGGCGGGAATCGAACCCACATCTAAGCCTTAGGAGTGCCTTGTTCTGTCCATTGAACTACCAGGGCGACAAGAAAATTATATCAAATTAAAATGTAGGTGCGACCAGCTGGTCGCACCTACATATTATGCACCATCATCCTTGGGCGGCGCGGTAGGACCATAATCCAATATCTTCCGGACTTGAGTCGTCCCCTCTGGTGGACCGACGATGCCTTTATCTTCCATCATGTCGACAATCCGAGCAGCGCGCGTATAGCCGATCCTCATGCGGCGCTGCAGCATCGATACGGATGCGCGTCCTTCGCGTCGGACGAGGTCAATGGCTTCTGGCAGCAAGGGATCAGCGTTTGTCTCCTCAGGAGTCATATCATTGAACATCGCTGTCTGTTTAAGCGGGTTATCAGACTTGGGGAGATCGACAGGTGAAGAAGCCGCGGCATAAGGACTCGCTTCACCAAGCTGCGCGCGCCAGAACTCCACCAGGTTTTGGATTTCATGATCTGAGACGAACACACCCTGCAAACGCACAGGTGCGGGCGCATCGGGTGCCTGGAATAACATATCACCGCGGCCGAGCAATCTTTCGGCGCCGGGCTGGTCAAGAATAACGCGGCTGTCTGTATTGGAAGCAACAGCGAAGGCAATACGCGCGGGGAAGTTCGCCTTGATCAGACCTGTCACTACGTCAACGGATGGGCGCTGCGTTGCAAGGATCATATGAATACCGGTAGCACGCGCGAGCTGTGCAAGGCGCGTGATCGTTTGTTCCGTTTCTCCAGGCGCGATCATCATCAGGTCTGCCAGTTCATCAATGACGACAACGAGAAAAGGCAGTTTCTTTGTCCCCTGCAATTTCATACGCGCGTTGTAGTCCGTGATGTTACGAGCCCCCACCTGCGCGAACTGGTGATAGCGTTTGTCCATTTCACGCGTCATCCATTGCAAAGCACCGATCACGCGGTCGATCTCAACAACCACAGGTGCAAGCAAATGGGGCACGCCGTTATAACTTGTCAACTCGACGCGTTTGGGATCGATCAAAATCAGGCGCAGATCGTCAGGCAAATTGTTCAACAGGAAACAAGTCAATATCGCATTTACACAAACGGATTTACCTGAACCTGTCGTACCTGCGATCAGTAGATGGGGCATCGTCTCCAGGGTTGCAGTGATGGGGTGACCAGTCACATCGCGCCCCAGCCCAAAGCGCAAGGGATGCTTATTGCGCTGGAAGGGTTCACTTTCGACAATATCGCGCAGAGCCACGAGAGTCATTTCATCGTTTGGAACTTCGATGCCCACATAACTATGGCCAGGTACCGGTGCCTGGATGCGGATGCGCGGCGCAGCGAGCGCGAGGGCAAGATCATCTGCAAGGGATGCGATCTTGTTGACGCGCACTTTTGTGCGGCCGGCTCTTGTTTCGA
This sequence comes from Anaerolineales bacterium, assembly GCA_036741855.1. GTDB lineage: Bacteria > Chloroflexota > Anaerolineae > Anaerolineales > Villigracilaceae > Defluviilinea. Next base: position 2,810 of record DAINRK010000070.1, on the reverse strand, counting down.
CGAAGAGCGGCTCCACTCCGAATTGTGTGATCGTCGGTCCGCGATTGATCTCTACCACTTGCACTGGTGCACCGAACGATGCCAAAGTCTCCTGGATCAATCTTCCGCGTTGTTCAATAAATTCATCATTCACAGAAGGAGCGGAACCAGGATCCAGAATATTTTTCACGTCGGGTAACTGCCAATTGATAATCGCCTCAGCCGTTCGGACAGTGGTCACCGGCATAATGGGCGCCGGGGATTTCACCGAAGGTTCGGGGCGATGCAGAGGTGTATATCCATTGGATGCGACTTCCCTATCTTCAGGGGAAACTGGCCCACTGGGTTGCCTGATGGGTGTTGCAAGAAGTTCGCGAATCTGAACAAAAAGCGGGTTGAACCAACGGAACAAATCCTGAACAGATATGTCGAAAATCATCGTAATCGTGATGAGCAGCCACGCTAATAAAGCAACAAGCGCTCCCCCTGCACCAAAGCTGTTGAATAAGGCCCGTTCGAAGAGGCTGCCAATATATCCGCCACCCGCGCCATCAATGGCAGCCTGCCCGGCCATATCTGGCGAGGCGATGATCGAGTGCATGATTGCCAGCAACCACAGGAAAAATAAGATAATCCCTGTTGCCCGCTCCAAAGAAAGTGGAGGAAGTTTTTCAATACGCCGCAGGATCAGCCAAAGCCCCATCCCGATCAGAGCAATTGGCAGGATATAAATCCCCCATCCCAGGATCTGCCCAAGTACGCGGATCATGTTCCCGGTCAATGCGCTGCGCTGCGCGGAGAACAGGATCAACAGGATGAGCAATCCCACCACTGACATGATCGCGCCGACCACATCCAGCTTACGCTCAGGGGTGAGCGTATCCCACCAGGAAAGATACACAGGTTGCGGTGCTTGAGCAGCAGGCTGCGTTTTCTTCTTCGGGGCGGCCTTATTTTCGCCCTTGCTGTGCGCAGGGCTGACAGTTTTACCTTTGGGCTTTACACCTGATTTCGCTGCCGATGAAGGCGTCTTGAGAGGCATGAGTTAAAGTATAGCACAAATGGTCTGTTTTTCTTTTGGGGTAAAATTGCGAAGTAATAGACTTTAATGATTCGCCACAGAGACCACAGAGATTCTGAGAAAAGTTAAACTCAATGTCTCTGCGAACTCTGTGGCAAATTCTATCTGCGAGGGATTTAGCTTTGTTTGAGATATTATTTCTTGGTACTTCTGCATCTGCACCTTCTGCAAAACGAGGCCTTTCCGCACAAATTGTCAAACACGATGAATATCGTTTTCTGATCGATTGTGGTGAAGGGACGCAACGGCAGATCCTGCAATCGGGCACAGGCTTTAAGAATCTCACGCGTATTTTGCTCACACATGGTCATCTCGATCACATTCTGGGGCTTGGTGGGTTGATGTCTACGTTCCTGCGCTGGGAAGCAGTGGATGAGCTTGATATTTTTGGCGGGCGTTCCACTTTGGATCGTGTTCATGACCTATTGTATGGTGTTGTCCTGCGCGGTAATCCCCCTCCCATGCCGCTACGCATGAATGAGCTCAAACCGGGCACTTTCTTTGAATCAGATGATTTCACAGTTACCGCGTTCCCGGTCACACATCGGGGACCTGATTGCCTCGGATATTCCTTCGAGGTGAAGGCGCGCCGTCCGTTCCTGCCTGCAAAAGCGGATGAACTCGGCGTCCCGTTCGGACCTGAACGCCGTGACCTGGTCGCGGGTAATGAGATCACTCTTCCTGATGGCAAACGCGTCAAACCGGACGATGTGCTGGGTCCAGTTCAAAAAGGCGTGAAACTGGTTGTGGTAGGTGACGCGGGGAAAACGGAAGACCTGCTCGAGGTCTGCAAGGATGCGGACGCGCTGGTGATCGAATCCACGTATCTTGACGAAGAGGCTGAAATGGCGCGTCAATTCTCACATCTGACTGCGCGTCAGGGTGCGGAACTGGCGGTAAAAGCTGGAGTCAAGAAGTTGATCCTCACTCATATCTCTCGCAGATACCGCGAGAAGGATGTCTTAAAAGAATCTCAGGCAGTTTTCCCCAATACGGCAGTCGCGCGTGATTTCGATTCATTTCAAATTAAGCGGGAAGAATAATAGAATGTCATTGCGAGGGCGTTAGCCGAAGCAATCCCCTCATCGAGCCGGAGATTGCTTCGTCAGGCTGTCGCCCTCCTCGAAATGACAGATATCAAATCGACTCACTCGTCATAATGAACAGTGGGTTCATTTCAAAGCTCTCGAATTTCGGGCGCAGACGGTCTGTGTTATAAAACCGATCCACATTGACGGTCTTCTTCCTGCTCGTCACGATGTCAACGGGGATATTATCGTAGCGCCCGTTTTTCAGCACAACCAGGCGTCCATGTACCTTCTTGAGAATCAAATCCAGTGCGAGGTTTCCGTATGCCATCGGGACAATCGAATCAATGGCATCCGGGTCGCCGCAGCGGACGAGATATGCCAGCTTTTGATTCACCGTATCCACCATCCGACCGTTGTTATAGCCTGCGGTCATCTCTTTTAGCCGCGCTGAGATGAGATCACCGATTCCCCCCAGTTTCATGTGCCCAAAATCATCGGTCGTTCTGTCTTCAAAGACCATTTCACCGCCTTCAAACATCGCACCTTCTGACACCAGCACCACCGAATAGTGACTCGGGTTGTGCTTGCGGTCATACATCAACAACTCAGCCAGACGCTCAATATGGAACTTGTGCTCCGGAATCACGCAGCGATGGGCGGCGCCCGCCATGGTCGGGAGCATGGCGGTAAAACCAGCATAGCGACCGAATACTTCCAGC
>DAINRK010000069.1:9223-12667 GCA_036741855.1 Anaerolineales bacterium | reverse complement strand
TCGGTGGTGACACCGTGAGGGTTCGACCCCCTCTCGCCCCACATATGATGTCATTGCGAGTGGCGCCGAGGCGCCACGTGGCAATCTCCGCTAGTAAAAAAAGATTGCTTCGTTGGGCTACACCCACCTCGCAATGACATTTGCTTCCAGAAGACTACTATGTACTTCACTCGTCAGCAACTCGAAGAAATCGAAGATCAAGGCCTGGCTCCTTATGGGACGCGCAGTAAGGATTCCAAGGGACGCGCTTATCTGGATAACGAACCGGAATACCGAACCGCCTTTCAACGAGACCGCGACCGTATCCTTCACACAACAGCATTTCGTCGACTTGAATACAAGACTCAGGTTTTCATGAACCACGAGGGTGACCTTTATCGAACGCGTCTCACGCATACGCTGGAAGTTGCACAAATCGGTCGCACATTAGCTCGCGCCCTAGGTGGGAATGAAGATCTTGTCGAAGCAATCTGTCTGGCTCACGATCTGGGACACGCTCCTTTCGGACATTCAGGCGAGGTCGCCCTTGCACGTCTCATGAAGGATTTTGGAGGGTTTGACCACAACAGACAATCGCTGCGAATTGTTACCGAACTCGAGCAACGCTTTCCTGAATTCCCGGGGTTGAACCTCACCTGGGAAGTTCGTGAGGGAATGGTCAAACACGAATCAGAGTATGATATATCTGATGCGCGAGACTTCAGTCCTGAACTGCGCGGCAATCTGGAAACGCAGATTGCCAATGTCGCGGATGAGCTTGCATACACAACCCATGACTTGGATGATGGCTTACGATCAGGGATGATCACGCCGCACATGCTGGAAGGGATTGCACTTTGGGAAATTCTGCGAGAAACGTATAATTGGCATGGACCACATTTGGCTGACATAGAACGGCATCGCATGATCCGCCAGTTGGTGGGGCTCATGGTCACAGATATGATCGAAGCAACAGACAGACGACTTAAGGAGAGCAACTCAAAATCTGCGCTCGATATTCAGAAGCTCAAATTCAATGTCATTGGGTATAGTGAAGAGATCCAAAGAAGAAATCGAGAACTTAAAGATTTTCTTTACAAAAATCTTTACCGGCATTACCGCGTGGTACGAATGCAAGTCAAAGCTGAAAGGCTTATTTCTGATCTGTTCAACGCATATCGATCTGAACCCTTGATGCTGCCAACATCTGCACAGAAGTTCATCGACAAGCGCGGACTCGAAAGAACAGTTTGTGATTATGTTGCTGGCATGACAGACCGTTACGCCATTGAAGAACATCAAAAACTATTTAATCCACTGGAAAAGCCATAAGTCAGGAGTTATATCATGGCTCGACAAACATACTTAACGCCGGAAGGCGAAGCCAAACTCAAAGCCGAACTAGCAGAACTTACAGGACATCGCCGGGAAGAATTAGCGCAACGTCTGCGTTCTGCCATTCAAATGGGAGATCTTTCAGAAAACGCCGATTATCACAAAGCAAAAGAAGATCAGGCTTTTCTTGAAGGCCGCATACAGGAAATCGAAGCGGTTCTCCGCACGGCGGTGATCGTCGAGAAAAGATACAGCGATACTGTGACAGTGGGCTCAACTGTAACGATTCAAGAGGATAACTTCACTCCAGAGACTTATGATGTAGTTGGCGCAAAAGAAGCTGATCCTCGCAACGGCAAAATATCTAATGAGTCCCCCATCGGCAAAGCTCTAATGGATCATAAAGTTGGGGATGTCGTTGAAACAGATACGCCTGACGGAAAAATTGCGTTCAAAATCTTGAAGGTCGAGTAAAAGCAATACCCAAAACAAAAGAGACCAGTTGATCTGGTCTCTTTTGTTTCAATTATTAATTTACTGTCCGCTGCGCGGCCAGATCGCGAGTTCGAGAGTGATGCGTTCAAAATAACTCTTTTGCGGCATAGCACCAGACCCGTATTCCATATCAACAACCGTTGCGAGCAATTGAAGCGTCGCTGTCTCCAGAAGGACTTGTTCCTGAGGCTTGACAATGACCAGTTCCCCTTTTGGCTCAAGCCGGGCACGGATGTTGGGGTCGTTATAAGCGTGCTCAGACATCAATACCTTGGTTGCTGTCTTGATATCATTTTTATCGAACAGCCAGATCTCCAGCGCGGCAACTTTCTTGGGTTCTCCTACACCGATCGTTTCTGAAACACCGACGCCATATTCGCCAAGAAATTCTCCGCCGCCGGTATCAATACTGAACGACTCATCATAAAGATCGTCGCCAAGAACGTACGTTGTCATCGTTTGAGTAATTGGAGGCGCCAGCCCAAGAGACTGGAAATCGGTCTTCTCCGCCTGACGGCTGGCCTCCGCCGCTTGCATTACGGCTGTCACGGTGCCAGGTCCTCTGCGAAGCAATCGCCAAAGATATAGACCGCCTACCGCCACCAGGAGAGCAACAACCAGGATGGAAGCATAAATAACCCATGTACTGGAGCCTGAGGCTGCGCCGGGTGGCGTCGCGGAAATTGGTCCTTTTACTGATTGAATTACAAGACCATATTCCTGAATATCCACTGGATTCAAATAGCCCGGGTTTGCCTGAACACGGACATATGTCGCACCTGCCTCTTTACCCAAATCCTCCCAGCGTCGAACGGCAGCATTGACATCACCAGTACGCTTGAATGAATCAATTGCCATGCGAAGGTCATCATCCTGTAAATCCTGGCGCAGGACTTCAGGCGTACCATCTGTCCATTTGACGGGCCAAATGCCCCAACCCATGATCAGCCCAAGAAGCAGGCCTAAGACCACACCTACAATAAGAGCCACTCTTGAATTCTGAAGAAGGTTTCTGACGATTGCGGTTACGGCTTCCATGGCTTATTCCTTTTGTTGCCGCTTGTCTCACGCATGTTCTACATGCGTCACTAAGCTTTTTGAATGATTTCGAGTTTAGTTACGCATTTGAGAGATGCGCGCGGCACATCGTAATGATGTCTGTTCAATTATATACCATCCATTACTTTTCGCAATAAACGAAAGTAGGACTTTCGTTTATTTGCCTTCCATGAGGTATATAACTCTTTCCGATTCCCGTACAGGAACCTTTTCATGAATAATAAACTTCTCTCTAAATGCAGATTCAAAACCTTCTACCGTGTAATTGTGAAAAATATCTTCTCTGGAGGCAAGCAACTTCTTGACCTGACTATCAGATTTGGGAACGAACTCGATCACTAAGCATTTGCCTATCTTCGCAAAGAACTCAGCCAGTTGCAGCAAAGGTACGTTGTTGGAAATTGCGAGATGATGGACGATTGCCAGCGCCAGGACCATATCTGCCGGGCCGCGCGAACCGAACGATTCCCGTTCGCGATTTGCCCAGCCAATGGAGGGACTAGGATTGGTCAGGTCAAGCAACAAAGGCAACAAGCTTTCCGTCTTTTCATTTTTCATCTGGAGATAATTTTTCTC
>DAINRK010000069.1:0-9123 GCA_036741855.1 Anaerolineales bacterium | reverse complement strand
GGTAGGCCGTCAATATAGACGCGTAACAATTGATTTAGACGAACATCCTTCAATGCCATTAATGCAAGCGGCGCAAGGAAATGCTGACAAAACTGCCGATAGGCGACCCACGGCTGACCTTCCTTGTACGTCTCGAAAGAAAGGGTATCGATTAGAGTCGCTTTGCCCCGAACAAATTGGATATTGTATGCACTTGCATCTTTTAGAGACATGCCCAGCTTTAAAGCACGTCGCTGGATGGATAGTGTCACAACAGCAGCATCCTTCAACTGGCTAAACGACCATTCATACGGATACGAAATGAATGGCACCCGTTCAGGTTGGATGACCTTATATGCCGATTCTGACTCCGCGAGAGCCTGGTCCACCTCAACATGCGGAATCAACAACCTGGCCCTGACCAGCTTCTCATACAAGCCTGATTCGAATAATCGGATGTATTCCTGCTCATAGACGCGATTGACTTGTCTGTATAGGACTCCGCCGCGAGAAAACAGGAACCCGCTGGGGTCCCGGAAAGACGCGGGAAGTTGTCTGCTATTCAGTTGATTCGTCATCATCCTCGTCGGCTTTGGCCTTGATTCCAAACCACCCTTTGATTTTCCCCCATGAGGCGCGCACAGCCACTCCAAGACCGAGCAACGCAGCGATCAATAATTGAATTAAGAAACTACCAGAGCCAGGGTCAAGATAAGGCAGGGGTGCAAAGTGCATGATGCCTCCTATTCCACAGTTTCAGGAACGATCTCTTCTAGAAGGAAAGTCTCCTGACAATTTGTACATTGCGCTTCGCGTTTGTTTGCAATGACGAGCAATCCATTACATTTCGGACAAGGTTGCTTGAGCGGTCGCTTCCACGATGTGAAATCGCAGTTCGGATAGTTTGAACAACCATAGAAGGTCCGTCCTTTGCGTGTCTTCTTTTCGACGATTTCTCCGCCGTCTTTCGGACAAATGACACCGATCTTTTCAAGCCAGGGTTCTGTGTAACGACATGCTGGAAAATTGGAACAGGAAATAAACTTTCCGAAGCGCCCATAACGAATCACAAGCTCTCCACCATCTTCAGGACAAATACGTCCAATGGGTTCTGGACCGCTTTTGGTGACAGGCATCTCAGCTTGCGCTTTTTTCAAGTCTTCAGCAAATGGATGGTAAAACTCATGCATCACCTCCACCCACTCCGCCTGACCTTTGGCGATCATATCCAGATCTTCTTCCATGCGGGCTGTGAATTTGTAATCAACAATATCAGGAAAGTATTCCACCATCAGGTCATTGACTTGCATGCCAATTTCTGTCGGTAGAAGACGTTTTTCCTCGCGCACAACATATCCGCGTTGTTGGATGGTAGAAATCGTGGGAGCGTAGGTAGAGGGACGTCCGATACCATCCTCTTCTAGAGCCTGCACCAGGGAAGCTTCTGAATAACGTGGAGGCGGTTGCGTAAAATGCTGTTCAGGGATTAAGCGTACGAGTTCCTGCTTTTGCCCTTCTATAACGCCAGCCGGGATTTTTACATTTTCTTCGTCTTCTTCCGTTTTTACGTCTTCATTTTTTGCTTCTTCATAGACAACCAAATAGCCTGCAAATTTTACGGAAGAACCAGAAGCACGGAGCAGATATTCATGCTCACTGCTTTTGCCAATCACCTCTACTTGTAATGTATCATACACAGCCGCTTCCATTTGGGATGCGACGAATCTTTGCCAGATCAGACGATACAGTTTGAACATTGCCGGTTCAAGAAATTGCTTCACCTGTTCGGGCTCTCGCATCACAGAGGTTGGGCGAATGGCTTCATGAGCCTCCTGCGCATTCGCTGACCGCTTTCTATATTGAGGTGGTTCTGACGGCAGATAGTCCTTGCCATATTTACCGCTGATGTATTGTCGAGCTTCAGCTTGTGCTGATGTCGAAACGTTGGTCGAATCCGTACGCATATACGTGATCAGGCCAGTCGCCCCGCCATTACCAACATCCTGACCTTCATACAGTCCTTGCGCAAGCGCCATCGTCCGTTTTGCGGTGAAACCAAGTTTGCGCGAGGCCTCTTGCTGAAGCGTGGACGTGGTAAATGGAGCGGAGGGCTTGCGCCTGCGTTCGCCACGCTTGACCTTTGTGACTGAATAGGCGGCAGTTTCCATATCCACCAGGATTGGCTCGACTGTTTCTTCATTTGGAAGTTCTGCGTCCTTGTCATCGATCTTCGCCAATTTGGCGATGAATGTGGAAGTCAGACCTTCAGGTTTGAACTCAGCATGAATGGACCAGTATTCTACGGGCACAAACGCATCGATCTCTCGTTCCCTCTCAGCGATTAGCCTGAGCGCGACAGATTGAACGCGTCCTGCCGAAAGGCGACCGCGCACCTTTTCCCAAAGGATCGGGCTAATACCATATCCGACCAAACGGTCCAGGATTCGACGCGCTTGCTGGGCATCCACCAAATCCATGTTGATGTGACGCGGATTCGAAAATGCCTCTTTAATTGCAGACTCAGTAATTTCATGGAATTCCACACGTTTGGCGCGCTCCGGATCGATCTCAGCAGCTTCAAGAAGATGCCAGGAAATTGATTCCCCTTCGCGGTCAGGGTCAGTTGCCAGATAAACCTCTTCCGCTTTCTGCGCAAGCTTCTTGAGCTCTTTTACCACTTCCTTCTTTTCATTCGGGACGCGATACTTCGGTGTAAAATCATTCTCGATATCCACAGATAACTGCGATTTAAGAAGATCGCGTATATGCCCGACAGAGGCGCGCACAGAATAGCCCTTGCCGAGGTAACGACCGACAGTCTTCGCTTTAGCTGGCGACTCGACAATCACAAGCTTGCCGCTACGCTTTTCAACTTTCTCCACCTTCTCTGGCTTGGGCGGTGGAGTCATTCCTTCATGCGCTTCCGTTCTTCCCATTTTATAAAGTTTTGTTCCACAAACAAGGCAAATACCAATCGTAACAGGTGAACCCTTTGCGTTAAAGCTCGCAACCGGGTCCTGCATTTCACGCTTGGTCTTGCACTTCATACAATATGCTTCCATTGACTCTCCTATTAATAGAAACCCACCTGCAAGTCTCTACTAATATTTTCTATTCTTAAAGATATTTCTCCTGGCGATGTTTTTTCAAATGTTCCACAATATCGCGTACGCTTTGTGACTGGTCTGATTTGCAGACCAGCAGTATATCATCTGTATCTACGATAATCATATTGTCCACACCAATTGTAACAATCAGGCGTTCGTTACTCGAACCATATACTAATGTATTATTGGTTTGATGTGCAAGATGACTATTGTTATTCGTGGCAATATTTCCATTCATATCTGGCAGCAATACTTCAAACAGCGATTGCCATGAACCGACATCGCTCCAGCCTAGTCCACCTGCTGGAAGAACTGCGACATGTTCGGCTTTTTCCATGATGCCGTAATCAACCGTTTCGACTTTTAGATCATGCCAGCAATCTTTTAGAATCTCATCCTGAGTCGCCGTTCCCCAGGCATCACTGATTTCTTTGAGGGCTTCATCCAGAGCAGGCATCTGTTTGTTGATTTCTTTCAAAATGACGTCTGCCCTCCAAATGAACATGCCGCTATTCCATGAGTGATTGCCCGAACGGAGCAGTTTCTGCGCCACCTCTTCATCGGGTTTTTCTACAAAACGCTTAACTTCATAGGCGGGGTATTTGTATCCGCCAGAGAGAGGCTGACCCTGTTGAATATATCCGTACGCTGTAGATGGATGAGTCGGCGTAATACCTAAAGTTACAAGATAACCGTTCTCTGCCACTTCAAACGCAGCACGAAGAAGATAGTGGAATAAATCCTGATTACGTATGAAATGGTCGGAAGGCAAGATTGCCATGCTGGCATTAGGATCGCGTTTTTGCAAAATGGCCGCAGCCAAACCAACAACGGAGGCTGTCCCACGAGGCGCCGGCTCAAGGATGTAATTCTCTTGAGGTATGGATGGTGCCTGCTGAAGCATTTCGCGGGCCTGGTCTTCCACCGTTACAACCAGAATGCGCTCAGGTGGGAATAGATTTTCGAGACGTTCGACTGTACTTTGGAATAGTGTTTCCTGACCAATCAGAGGAAGCAATTGTTTGGGTCGTTCTTTTCTGGAGACCGGCCAGAGGCGAGTTCCCCCACCTCCAGCCATAATTACAGCGTATGTATGTTCCATATCCTAAACCAAATAGTCGGATTGTACCTCACGCACAGCGACATAATTCATGCCACCCACCTGACGCACCATGCCTTTGAGCTCCATTAATGCCAGCGCAGCTGAGACTTTCTCAATTGGCAGCTCAGATTGATTACGAATTTCATCCACATGCAATGGCTCGTTGCCAAGAACATTCATCAAACGCGCTTCTGTTTCATCCGCCGGAATTATCTTTCGTGCGGCTTTATGCTCACCGACACGGGTCAAATCCAAAGCCTGCATTAAGTCATTTACGCTCAATAAGGGCAATGCGCCCTGCTGAATTAACTTATTCGTGCCTTTGCTTTGCGGCGCAAGTATACTACCGGGCACTGCAAAAATTTCGCGTCCCTGCTCGGCGGCAAATTCTGCAGTGATCAATGCTCCACTCGTTTCACCAGCTTCGATGACAACGACCGCCAAAGATAACCCGGAAATGATGCGGTTGCGCGGAGGAAAATTGGATGCATCGGGAGGAGTGCCCGGGGCGTAATCGCTGATGATCGCACCGCGCTCCATCATTTGCTCTGCCAAGCCACGATGTTCTGGCGGGTAGATCTTATCGACACCAGAGCCTAATACTCCAATCGAACGTCCACCTGCCTTCAGTGTTGATTGGTGAGCAATCGCGTCTACCCCGCGGGCAAGGCCACTAATCACTGTGATCCCATTTGCAGCTAAAAAAGCAGACAACTCCTCTGTTATTTGTCTTCCATATGGAGTGACTCTTCGCGTTCCAACGATTGCTACAGCAAAAAGATCATCAGGCAGATAGTTCCCGCGAATGTATAAAACTGGAGGCGGTTGATCGATCTCTTTTAATCGTTGTGGGTATGATTCATCCTGCCAGGTAAGGATTTTGATTCCTTGTTTTTCGATCCTCTCCCAGAGCTTATCAAGATCCACACCTTCACGTGCCTGGATGACGCGTTCGATCAATGTCTTACCAAGTCTTGCCTCCGCTAGTTCAGCCGGAGCAGCCCTCCAGGCGGCTTCGAGATCACCAAAATATTGTATCAGCGCCTGCATACGCACAGCGCCAATGCCTTTGATTAGGTTGAAGCCAATCCAATATTTTTTATCGTCCATAATTTTTACTGTAGATTCGTTGGTCGAGTAGTGCCCTGTTCGTCAGGGCGTATCGAGACCAAGGCGTAACTAGAAAATAAAGGCTTGAATCAAACCTGGTGGTTTCGACATCTGCAATTGCGCCAGGTGCAAGTGTACGATCCTCACTTCGTTCGGCTTTACTCAACCACCAATTAGAGTCCCTCAAGTAAGTGAACGTGCATTAAACGACGGACAGGATCAAGATCCAGAATGACGGAGGAAATGGCCGGCAGAAGAATCTCCTTCCCCGAATCGTCCTTTATTATATAGACATCGTTCGCGCCCGTCTCGATGATCTCGACAAGTTCACCGAGAAAGTTGTCATTTTCATCTACCACACGAAACCCGAAGAGTTCGTGCTGATAAATTTGGCCTTCGGGCAAAGGCTGCGCGTCTTTCGCTTTGATGTACACCCATTGATTTCGAAGATGGCCAACGTCTTCAGATGTTTCGATGCCTTTGAATTTTACGAGCAATCCGGCCTGATGAGGGCGTACGTTAGTCAGGGTTATCGGTTGATGTTTGTCACCTACGAATAGCTTTCGCCCACGTTTCATCCGCTCAGGGAAGTCGGTATGCAGATCCATAATGATCTCACCTTGTAGCCCGTGCGGACGCCGTAAAAAACCAACAGTCAAATAGACAGGCTCGCCGTCTGGCGAGCCTGTGGTATTTTTCCTACCAGCCATTATTCTGGCTCAACCACATCGAGCGTGGCTTGCTTTCCTTCACGCTCTGCTGCCACTCGCAGAAGCGTGCGAATGGAGTTGGCAACTTTACCGCCCTTGCCAATCACACGGCCCATATCGTCTTTTGAAACGCTGAGCTCAATGCGGATGCGTGAACCGCCTCCGCTTTGCCGCACCTGCACTTCATCCGGATGCTCCACTAACGACCTGGCGATGTATTCAATAAGTTCTTTCATATATTGTTACTTATTCCCCTCTCCCGCGAAGAGAGAGGGGCCATGTTAACTTTTACCTGTCTTGATTGCTTCAGCGCGCTTGGCTTCAGCTTCTTCGCTTTCCTTCACGAGCGTCTCAACTGACTCACCTTTCTTGAAACGATCATAACGATCCAGGATACCCACACTCTTGAAGACCATTTCAACGGACTCAGTCGGCAATGCACCGTTCTTCATCCAATGATAAGCGCGGTCTTCTTTGACATGAATCGTCGCCGGGTTTGTACGAGGGTTATAGAAACCAAGAATTTCCAAAAAGCGACCATCGCGGGGTGACTCCTTATCGGCAGCCACAATGCGGTACGTGGGTTGGCCTTTGAGACCAATACGACGTAAACGAATACGAACCATCTTACTTTTTTCTCCTTAGGTTGTTTTGCGTTTCAGACAGGCATAGAGAGGTTGCGTGAGAGGACGCATGCGGGCTGAAACCACAGGCGCATATTTTACCAGAGAATTTAATAGGGAAGTGTAAAAGAGATTTTTGTGCCTGTTCCTACTTTGCTTTCCGCCCAAATCTTCCCACCATGTGCCTCAACAAGATATTTTGCGATCGATAAGCCCAGTCCCATCCCGCCTGAATCGCTGGATTTGTAGAATCGCTCGAAGACGTGAGGCAAATCAGCGGATTCAATGCCAGGACCATTATCCTCGACAAAAATTATGACGTTCTTTTGATCGCCTGAAGCTGATTCCGTGAAACCGACCTTTATCCATCCATCGCGTGGCGTATACCTGAGTGCATTTGAGACCAGATTCATCAACACCTCACGCACGCGTTGCGGATCAATATTAATCTCTTCTATTTCAGCTAGGGATAATTCAAGACGAATCTCTTTTTCTTTCGCTTGCGCTTCAAAGCCGGCGACTGCATCTCGGATCAATTCGGCCAGATCAACAGGCTCGCGTCTCAACTGCAACGCGCCACTTTCGGCCAACGCGAGTGTCCGTAGATCATCAACAAGCCGCGAAAGGACTTGCGTCTCTTCCATAATCGACTTCAACCGCTCCGCATCCGCGGGATATAAGCCATCGAGAATCCCTTCCACATTTCCCTGAATGACAGTGATTGGCGTTCGCAATTCATGCGACACGTCTGCAAGCATCTTGCGTCGCTGCTGATCATTGACCTGCAAACGTTCGGCCATCGAATTGAATCCCCGCGTCAGGGCGCGTACCTCTGGTGTACCTCTCTCCTCGACGCGCGCTGAAAAATCCCCCTCGGCCACTTTGCTGGAGGCTTCCAATAAATTGTCCAGTGGTCCTGACATGCGCCGCAAACTTCGCATTCCCCAGACAATCGTCATCAGCAAAAGAATGAAACCAAGAATGGCGAATGGGAAAATCGTATCGGGTCTGTCAAAGGGCGGAGGTCCGTGAAATGCTGTAAATATTAATCTAAGTAGGGCCAAAAGACCTGTGAAAGCCAGGAATGCGAACACAAAGAACACACACCCCATCCTGCGAAAGAATGGATTGCGCCTGCTGACGCGCCGCCAGGCCTCACGTGTGGGAGGCCATTCTTCGTTTTCGGGCCACCACGGAGGTCGCTGACGCTGGGAAAAGCGAGGATGATGTTTCATTTCAAACAAAACTCGGTGGTCGAGTAGGCGGCGCTTGTCCGCCGTATCGAGACCACCACAAATAATTCAAACTTCACTTGCAGCGGTGGTTTCGATACGCCCGACGAACACGGGGCTACTCAACCACCAATCTTCACCATTATTTATCCGCAAACTTATAACCAACACCATATACGGTCAAAATATATTTCGGCTTGCTGGCTTTGACTTCGATCTTGCGGCGAATATTCTTGATGTGTGCGTCGATGGCGCGTTCATAGGATTCAAATGCGACGCCATGAATCGCATCTAATAATTGTGCACGTGTGAAGACGCGGCCAGGTTGGCGCGCCAGAGAGGCGAGTAACTCAAACTCAGTGGGAGTTAATTCTTCGATCCCGCGTTTCTCTGCAGTCACGCGCATGCGCGGTATATCGAGGGTCAAATCCGCTAAGCGAATCATTTCAGAGCTGGCACTTGTCGCATTTTCGATTCGACGAAAGACCACACGCACACGTGCGACCAACTCCTTTGGGCTGAAGGGTTTGGTCATGTAATCGTCTGCACCCAGTTCGAGGCCGATGAGTTTATCTGTTTCTTCTGCGCGGGCAGTCAGCATGATGATTGGTGCGTTCGATGTTTTGCGAAACTCACGCGTAAAGTCCAGTCCATCGAGCTGGGGCAGGCCAAGGTCGAGAATAACCATATCCGGTCTCTCAGTCTTAGCGAGCGATAAGGCCTTCTTCCCATCATGTGCACTGAGAACACTAAATCCCGCGCGCTCCAAATAATCGCGCACGAGTTGGGTGATCTTGGGTTCATCGTCCACTACAAGAATGTTCTTCATTGTCACATCAAGTTTAACCGCAAAATGAAATAATCATTATCTAATTTACTTTATTCCAACACCGTTAATAGCAGTGATGGGTTTGATCTGCTTTGTCTCTAAGCGGACTTGTTTGAAACCTACACGTTTGAGTTGAGATACTAACTGTTCAGCGACAGTTTGCACTTCCTCTTCAGTCTTTGCCCACATCGGCTGGATAGTGATGGCAACGCGACCACCCGGTTTAAGCACGCGCATTACCTCCTGCAGCCCTGCCATTCGGTTTGACCAAAACTGCATGGAATTGACCGCAAAAACTTTGTTGAATTTGTTCGCATCGAATGGCAACGGCGACTCGGCTCCCTGTTGCAGGTGAACTCGCCCCGATCGAATTGTGGCAGCATTGCGTTTGCTGGCCTGTTCCACCATTACAGCTGATAAATCGATTCCAG
>DAINRK010000068.1:0-12734 GCA_036741855.1 Anaerolineales bacterium | reverse complement strand
GTCCTTGTGGATGGCGTGGATGTGCGCGATTGGAATCTCGCGGCCCTTCGTTCGCAGGTTTCGATGATCGAGCAGGATATCTTTCTGTTCTCGCGTTCCGTCAGTGACAACATCGCATTTGGGAAGCCGGGGGCCCAACCAGATGAAGTGGAAATGGCGGCGAAGTCTGCCCAGGCAGATGACTTCATCCAATCCTTCGATAAGGGATATGAAACGGTCGTTGGCGAGAGAGGCGTTACCTTATCTGGTGGGCAGCGTCAGCGTCTCGCATTAGCCCGCGCCTTCCTGACCGATCCGCACATTTTGATTCTGGATGACTCCACCTCTGCGATCGACTCGGCGACGGAAGATAAGATCCAGCGCGCCATTGCCAACGCAGCACGCGGACGCACGACTTTTATCATCACACATCGCCTGTCACAAATACGATGGGCAGACCTCATCATCGTACTGCGCAAAGGAAAGATCGCCGCGATCGGTACACACGATGAATTGATGAAAACCTCGGACGCGTATTCGAGGATATTTAGAGAATAGCAGTACCGTTGGTTGAGTAGGCAATGGTGCTCGTGCATTGCCGTATCGAAACCACCTTGCAAGCAAAATCCGTTCTGTTACATGTTGGTTTCGATACGAGCCAACGAACACGTCTCTACTCAACCACCAGTGCTGATGAGGAAATATGGGTTTCTTTTCTGGACTTAACGACGAAAAATACGATCGCCAGTACACGGACCGTGAACTGATACGTCGCATCTTTGATTATTTCAAACCACAAACGAGACGACTTGCGTGGGTCATTGTCCTTGTGGTTGTCCTTGCTGGAATCGGCGCAGCATTGCCCGTTGTCGTGTCACGCATGGTGGACTCGTTGAAAGAGCAACCCTCCTTGCAAGCCATCGGTCTTGTTAGCCTGACTGTGTTGTTGATTGGTATCGGTCTATGGGGGTTGAACTGGGCGCGGCGCAGCCTGGTTGTACGCGCAGTTGGAGATGTGGTTCTCGATCTGCGAACCCGCGCCTTCCGCGCCGCCGCAGAACATGATCTCTCATTTTACGACCAATTTTCATCAGGGCGTATCGTCTCACGCATCACATCCGATACAAATGACTTCGGTCAACTTGTCGTCATCGTCACAGACGTAGGCTCGCAAATTGTTCAAGCCATTATTCTTGGTGTTGTGTTATTCCGTACTGACCTGCGCCTGTCATTGATGCTGATGGCATTTCTGCCTGTTATCTTTGCAGTGGCGGGCGGGTTTCGTGTGCTGGCTCGTCGTGTCACCAAGCGCGGGATGAAAGCCATGTCAGATGTCAATGCTGCGATCAAGGAGACGATCAGCGGTATCTCCATCGCGAAAAACTTCCGGCAGGAAGAAAGCATTTTCAAGGCCTTCGATGAATCGAACCAGCAGTCTTATCATGTCAATGTGCAGCGTGGGCTTGTACTCTCGCTGGTCTTTCCCGTTCTCAACGCGCTGGGCGGCATCTTTACTGCAATCCTTATTTATGTTGGCGGATTAAGCGCGGCGGAAGGGATCGTTACTGTGGGCGCGTGGTATCTGTTTATCATGAGCCTCGACCAGTTCTTCTTCCCGGTGCTTAACCTCTCTGCGTTCTGGGCGCAGATCCAGGCAGGGCTTTCCGCTGCGGAGCGCGCCTTTGCGCTCATCGATGCGGACCCCAATGTCGTTCAAACGGATACTCAAGATGTGCCTCCTTTAAAGGGAAATATTCATTTCGAGGATATCTATTTCCGTTATACAGATAAAGAACCGATTCTGAATGGTTTCAACCTGCTCATTCAACCAGGGGAAACGATTGCCCTTGTAGGTCATACCGGCGCGGGGAAGTCCTCCATCGCGAAATTGATCGCGCGCTTTTATGAATTCCAGCAGGGACGGCTATTGATCGACGGACACGACATCCGCACGTTTGACCTGGCGCAGTATCGCCGTCAGTTGGGAATTGTCTCTCAGGTCCCATTCCTGTTTTCGGGAACGGTGGCGGATAACATTCGTTATGCTGTGCCGGATGCCACAGAAAATGAAATCCTAAAGATGGCGCGCGAGATCGGCGATGGTGAGTGGCTGGAAACACTTCCAAACGGGATCCAGACCGAAGTCGGGGAAAGAGGCGCGCGTCTCTCTATGGGTCAGCGACAACTCGTCGCATTGATGCGAGTCCTTTTGCAGAAGCCGGCCATTTTCATCCTGGATGAGGCAACGGCGAGCATTGATCCGTTCACCGAATGGCAGATCCAGCAGGCGTTGAATTTGATCCTGAGAAAATCCACTAGTATTCTGATCGCGCATCGGCTTTCAACCGTAAAAGCCGCGGATCGGATTGTGGTCATGGAAAAGGGATCGATTATAGAAGAAGGGAATCACAAAGGGCTGCTTGCACAGGGTGGGCACTATGCCACTTTGTATAATACGTACTTCAGGCACCAGTCACTTGATTACAGACCACCTGGGCTGGAAGAATTGGTGGCCTATAAAATGGGTCTGGCAGTTGAGCCAGACGCGTCAGATAATAGTTAATTGTTATTCGGTTAAGGCTTACTCAATACCACCCATGCCGCGCGCGTTGGCTGCGTACTCCGCTCAGGAGGAGAAAGGTGTAACTTTTTCTTATATTCTAGATTTGCATGAAAGGTAACCTGTATAGATATCTGGCGTCATGGTCAAGTAGTTCTGGCATGACCTGGAGGAGGTTTTCATGCGTATAAAAATCTATAAGTCATCGATTTTTGCAGTTATTCTTGTACTGATAGGTGGGTTGGGAAGTTCTAATTCATCATTTGAAGTAGCTTTTGCGCAATCATCTGATCCGGTCTTTGTAGGCGCGGGCGATATTACCAGTTGCAGCCGTAACCAGGATGAAGAGACTGCCAAACTTCTCGATAACATTTCCGGCACTGTCTTCACTCTGGGAGATAATGCCTATCCAGATGGCACGTCAGCTCAATATAGAGATTGTTATGGACCCACCTGGGGCCGTCATAAAAACCGCACGCGTCCTACGGCTGGCAACCATGATTATCACGTCAACGGCGCGGCCGCATACTATAGCTACTTTGGGTCGGCAGCTTCGCCTCTGGATAACAACTGCACAAGCAACTGTAAAGGCTATTATTCCTATAATTTAGGAGCATGGCATATCATCGCCCTCAACAGCGAGATCGCCCACAACGCTGGCTCAGCTCAGGAGCAATGGCTGAGATCTGACCTGGCGGCAAATCAGCGTGCATGTACACTTGCTTATTGGCACAAAGCGCGTTTTAGCTCAGGTCAGCACGGCAATATCGCTGGTTCACAGGCACTTTGGCAGGCGCTCTATGAATACCGGGCGGATTTAATACTGAATGGGCATGACCATACTTATGAACGCTTCGCGCCGCAAAACCCCAATGGGCAGGCTGACACCAATGGCATTCGCGAGTTTATCGTTGGCACAGGCGGAGGCGGCTTATATCCCTTTCAAACCATTCAGCCGAACAGTCAGGTCCGCAACAATACAACGTATGGGGTGTTGAAGCTAACCCTGCACGCAACCAGCTATAACTGGCAGTTTGTTCCGATCGCCGGACAGACCTTTACAGATTCCGGCAGTGCTAACTGTGTTGGCAGCGGAACAAATCCAACGCCGACTCGAACACCGACAGCCGGACCAACCCCCACTCGCACTCGAACGCCGACGGCCGGTCCCACACCCACCCGCACACGGACTCCCGCTTTCACAATCACAGCAACAAAAACAAACACGCCCGGTCCTACGGCAACTCGTACACGAACACCCACTCGAACCTTTACGCCAGCGCCAATCCCTATTCATGTTGGTGATTTGGATGATACAAGCACCAGGCAAAGTGGAGATTGGACCGCCTCTGTAACGATCACTGTGCATAATGCCAACCATAGCCCGGTAGCCAATGCAATGGTCACTGGCATTTGGAGCAATGGCGTCAGTGGCACAGCTACTTGCACTACCAATAGCAATGGACAGTGTACGATAAGTAAGAGTAACATTTCCAATGGGAATCAGACTGTCAGATTCACCATAAATAATGTTACTCGTCCTGGATATATTTATGCATCAGTCAGTAATCACGACCCGGATGGTAGCAGCAACGGCACGCGGATCGATCTTGCCAGGCCATAAGATACATTGATAGATCGTTAAATCAAAACGGGCGGCGATCGTCGCCCGTTTTGATTTAGATATTTCTCGTACTGCGTGGATCCAGTGCATCGCGCAAACCATCACCTACGAAATTGATGCAAAGGACTGTAAGCAAAATAAGAAAACCCGGGAAGAACCATAGCCACGGCGCGCTTTGAATGAATTTCACCGAGCTTTCGAGCATGTTGCCCCAACTGGCAGTCGGTGTTTGTACACCCAGGCCAAGGAAACTGACATAGGCTTCACTTGTGATGGCGTTGGCAACCCCCAGCGTAGATGAGACAATGATTGGGGCGATCGTGTTTGGCAGAAGATGCCTGAATATGATGCGCGCATCTGAAACACCGAGGGCGCGAGAAGCGGAAATAAAATCCAGTTCTTTCAGGGAAAGCACATTTGCGCGCACAATACGTGCCAGGTACATCCAACTTGTAAAACCAATCACAAAAATAATAACAACCACACTGCCGCTGAAGGTACGTCCCAGAAAATGAACTTCGGGAACCTGACCCCCAAGAGATTTTGACAACACGATCAGTAGAAACAAGCTGGGAATGATCAGCATTGCTTCAGTGATACGCATAAGGATATCGTCCACCCAGCCACCAAAATATCCCGCAACCGCGCCAACAATCACACCTACGAATACTTCAACAATTGCGGCGAAGATACCAATCGTGATTGAGATTTGCCCTCCATAGATCGTACGCGCCAGAATATCCCGGCCAATTGTATCGGTGCCAAACGGATGTTCAAGCGATGGCGACTGGAGCTTATTTGCTGTATCGTTGCAGTTGGCATATGCCTCTGAGGTTAAGTATTGACCCACCGGTTCACAAAAGCCACGCGAAAAGATCAGCCCACCCAGCCAAATGTAGACAAGCATCAAAATAATTCCGCCCAGCGCCACCAGCGCAGCTTTATGCTTTCGGAATCTGCGCCATGCCAATTGCCAGGGATTCAGAGTTGGAACTCTTGCTCTCTCCTGCACTGATGATCCAGATAGTGTTGTGGTTGTCATGGCAAACTCTCCAATTCATTCAGGGTTGACACTACGCGATCCGAATACGCGGGTCCAGGAACGAATACATAACATCAGTCAGGATTTGAAAGATCACTACTGCCACACCAGTCATCATTAGAATGCCCATGAGCACCGGGAAATCTGATTGCGCAGTAGAAGTAATAAAGAGTCGCCCTGTGCCTGGCCAGGCAAAAATAGTTTCAGTCAATACAGCTCCTGCAAGCAGAAACGGGATGTCTAAACCGATAAGCGTGACAAACGGCAGAGTAGCATTGCGTAAGGCGTGACGCATCACGACTGGAAATTCCCGTAGTCCCTTGGCGCGCGCTGTGCGAATGTAGTCCTGACCAAGCACCTCCAGCATGGAGGAGCGCACATAACGACTATAGCCCGCAATGCTGATGATGGAAAGCGATGCCACCGGCAGGACCATGTGCAACGCGATCTGCCCGGGTGTTTTACCTACCTGCGGATCGAACATTCCTACCGTTGGTAGATGCGGCAAACCCCACTCCTTGAAATTAATACTAAAAAGATACATGGCCAATAAAGCAATCAGAGGAATCGGCATTGAGTAGCCTATAAAGGAAAAAGATGTGATGATGTTATCAAAAGCTGAATATTGTCGGGTTGCCGAGTACACACCGACGAGCAGAGAAAATATGATAATTACAATCTCCACAGTGACCATTAGTAACAAAGTGTTAGGAAGACGCTCAGTGACAAGCTCTATCACCGGTCTTTTGCTGATCAGTGAGTTTCCAAAATCGCCACGGAGCACGCCCAATCGCCTTCCGGGTGTTTCACCGACACCATCGCCATCCATATCAATCTTCATCCAGTTATTGCCCACCAGCCAGACGAAATATTGTATATAAACGGGCTTGTCCAATCCCAACTGACGACGGAGTCGTACACGATCTTCCGGACGCGGCGGCGTACGAACACCGAGCGATGCAATTGGGTCCCCAAAGGTTTGCATCAGCAAAAATAACGCAAGACTGATGAGAAAGAGTTGGGGAATAGCCTGGACAAGGCGTCGAACGACATAATTGACCATGTGGTTGATACCTTTTATTTTGACTTCAACGGACGAATGAGGGAAATTATCTCATCCATCCGTTACGGATGTCATTGCGAGGGCGCTCTTTGCCCGAAGCAATCTCCTCATTGAATTGGAGATTGCTTCGTCGTGGCGCCCAGACGCCACTCCTCGCAATGACATATGTAAGGTTAATTATTCACTAATGGTCCATTCGTGCGCATTCCAGAACGGAGTTGCGCCAGAGAACCGAACGTTCTGCAGGCGATTGCTCAACGACCAGAGATCCGGGTCTTTCCACAGGCCTACCCAAACCACATCATTGTGCATTATCTCTCCAATCTGGTAATAGAGCTGTTTGCGAGCCTCAGGGTCGGTTGTGGTTGCTTGCTGGTCCAACAATGCATCCAGTTCTTCATTGCAGTAGCCCTGCCAGTTTCCGCCATCGGGGTTGTCTGCACCGACCACTTGTGAGCATAACCAATTTGTAGAAGCCTCCGGATCTGGGAAACTTGGGGCGCTGGAGTATTCAGCAATATCATACTGGCCGGTCGCCTGAGGACCACCATCAGCATAGCCATTGAAATAGTCATCCCCATAATTCACTAGTTCAACACCAATGCCAACTTGAGCCCACATCTGCTGCACCACTGCCTGCACATCCTTGCGTAACTGTCGTTGGTTGGCTATATAGCGTAATACCAGTTCAGTTCCATCCTTATCGCGCGTTCCATCTCCATTGGAATCTACCCAGGCTGCCTCATCTAACAGACGATTGGCTTCGTCTGGATCATAGGAGTAAGGCGTCAGATTAGGGTTTCCAAAGGGAGGCGTGCTGTCCCAGAAGGTAACAGGTACCTCAGTGAGACCTCCGAGCAGATCTTGAACAATTTTCTCCCGGTCCGTGGCAAGCACAATCGCTTTACGAACATTCACGTCCAGCATGGCAGGATGTGCTGTCTCTGGGTCAAAGTTCAGGAACCAACCCTCATCATAGCCGGAAGGTTGTGTCGCAAATTGCGCGACACCGCTATTGTTGATCGCATCTGCCTGTGACCAGTCGAGGAAGGTGCCGATATCAGTCTCGGCCGCCAGGATCGAAACCTCTTGAGCAGCATCATCCGCCATACGAATGAAGATTTGCTGCAGTTGGGGGGGGTTGATCCAATTGGGGTTCGCCTCAAAGATAATGTGACTATCGGTCTCCCACTCCTTGAACACAAACGGACCCACACCGACAGTAGGTGCAGTGTTCCATTCTGCATTATCAAGCGTACCATCTGCATCGAATACGGGCCGCAACACATGTTCAGGGATTGCGCCAGTAATGAAGAGTTGGGTCAACCAAGCCGCAAAAGGTTCTTTAAAATGGACAACGAGAGTGTGATCGTCAGTAGCCTCCATGCTTTCAACATAATCTTCGTACGGATAGCGGCTGCTGACGACATTAGAGTCTGCCATGAACATGTCGTAAGTAAAGACAAAGTCATTGGCTGTCAATGGCTCGCCATCACTCCATGTGACATCATCGCGCAGATTGATTGTCAATGTCAGACCATCCTCACTGGGCGTGGGAATTTCCTTGGCAATTTCAGGGACCGGATTGTTATCCGGGTCAAATGACCACAGACCCTTTAGCCAGAACTGTGTGGTAATTGATGAGAACCACTGCGTTTGATAGAGAGGGCTGAGTGTGGTCGGTTGTTGCACGAAGGTGATGATCGCGGTCCCACCAGCTGCCGGAGGTTCAGTAGCGGGCGGCTCAGTTGCCGCGGGTTCGGTAGCGGGCGGCTCAGTCGCCGCGGGTTCAGTCGCTGGCACTTCTGTTGCTGGAACCCCACCACAAGCTGCCAGCGCCATGCTCGTAATTACAACGAGCGAAAGCAAAATATATAGTTTGTTGTGTTTCACGTTTCTCCTCCTGAGAGAATCTATTGAATTTCAACACATTGGGAAAGAGGGATGGGTGGTCTTCTTCGCGGGACCTCCTTTCAAATCAGCTTTACCGCTGGCTTCAGTAATCACTAAACTTTTTAGAATCATTGACACGCTGAAGCTCAAACTTTCACTTTAACTGCTCATATGACACAGGCGGCGGTACTCGATAAAAAATTATACAGCAAATTACTTGCTTGCATAGCTTGAGATTAAGGCTCGATATTAAAACCCCTCTGTGGAGGCATTGTTTTGTATCAGGTCAGAAGAAACTGTGGTTCCCTTTACTTAATACCTGCTTTTCCAGCTTACTCTTTAACATCCCAAATTTCGGCATTCCAGTTCAGCCCACTCTGAGGACCCGTAGGGCCGATGATAAAACGATCAGTATAACCATAGACCTCAGCACGGGCATACATCGGGATGACATAATAATTTTCGGCAATGTATATTTGGGCTTCATCTAATATAGCCTTGCGTTCTACAGCATCTGCCGTCGCCAGTAATGAATCCATTAGATCCGAGAGGAATGGATCACAAAGATGATACCAGTTGAGACCATATGGCTTTTCAACAGTTGGTATGGCTTCACATTGAAAGTTGTCAGTGTATGGATCTGGATAAAAACTCGTGGTGTAACCGCCCATATCATAGTCGCCTACGGCAAGAGTACCACCATCAATGTATCGACCGAAGAATGTATTCGTAGGAATCTGAAGCGGCATGAAGTCCACACCAATCTTGGTAAGGTCTTTCCTTACGGAGGTAGCACTGGCTAGGCTTATCGGGTCAGCTGTGGTTTTGAAATTGAACGCAAGCCTTGTCTGCTCACCATTACAATCCCCCACACGAATTCCATCTGGACCCACTGTGTAGCCCGCTTCATCTAACAAGGCTGCAGCCGCCTCAGGATCATAGAATTTGATGTGTATACTAGTATTTGTCCAATCTTTGTTCGGCCATAGACTGATAGGAATAGTAGCCCTGCCCTCCAGCAAAGTATCAACAATCGTCTGGCGGTTGATACCAAGTGTGACAGCCTTGCGAACGCGCACATCTTTGAATGGACAAAAACCATCGTTATCTGACTTGCCTCGTCCATCCACTCCCTCGGTCCGACCAAGGTTGAAGAAATAGTGCTCGATGTTTGAGCCCGGAACGACAAGAAGGTGAATATCAGGTTCAAGTGCATTGATAGCGGAGATGTCAGTTTCAGAGAAGTTCGAGTACCAGTCTACATCCCTTTTTCGCAAGGAGGCCAGGGCTGCAGCTGAATTGGCCACAAAACGGAGCTGGATGCGATCCAATTTTGCTTGACCCTCATAAAAGTTCGAGTTTGGGAGCAAAGTTATCGAGTCTCCAGGTACCCACTCCGTGATTACAAACGGTCCAGAACCTATGGTGGGCTGATGAATGAAGTCGTTGCCTTCAAGAGAAGTCTGCTCATTAAACATATGTTTGGGCAAAATGGCACCCTGGTTGTTCGCCCCTTGTGTGAACAAGATCTGCCAGGGGGTATACCGTTCACTGAAGGTGATCACAGCGGTTAACGGATCAGACGTGTCTATGTTGACGATCTTGTCATACCCATTTCGTGAAACTGGAACATTACTCGAATCCATGATCACTTCCCAGGTGAACTTTATATCTTCGGATGTCAATGGGATGCCATCTGACCAGAACAGACAGTCTTTCAACCGCCAGGTGATGGTCAAACCATCTTCGGACAATCCACCATTTTCTATCGTTGGGATCTCCGCCGCCAACTCAGGAATCAGGATGCCCTCGCCATCCCATTCACCCAGACCTACGAGTGTGAGCTGGGTGATCCATTTAGCAACTGGCATGTGACTGAAATAGGGAACGATGAAGTCTGGTTCCTGGTCCAATGCACCAGCTACAGACCTTCCGCCCTCTGGAAAAGCAATAGGTTCAGTTCCGGCTGGAGTACAAGATGCTGGTGTTTCTTTGACAGATGGATTCATTGTGGACATTTCTGTCGCACGAGATTCGTTGACTATAGGTTGTTTTGTTGCAATGGGAGTATTGGCACATGCCGAAAGCATCATGCTGGTTAATGCCAACAAGGAGAATACTACAAATGGGGACCGTTTCATGTTCTCTCTGAGAGAATCTTTATGCATATCAGTTACACTAAAGTAATGAATAAGGAAAAGGATACTCTTTCCGGAATTGGCTCATGATATAAAATTATATATCAGATATTAATGACATCACGACAGGACCATCGTTCGGGAGCTGGTTCAGAACGGCCATAATGTGAATCGTATTTACAATGGCAATTTTCTATTCCTCCAGATACTTTAATCCTGTTTTAAATTTCTACTCATTCTATTATCCATCAAACGAATTACAATAAAATTGTCGGTAAACAAAAAGAGTCAAAAATACTGCATCTCACTCTATGGCGCACTATTTTGATTGAA
This sequence comes from Anaerolineales bacterium, assembly GCA_036741855.1. Lineage (GTDB taxonomy): Bacteria > Chloroflexota > Anaerolineae > Anaerolineales > Villigracilaceae > Defluviilinea. The sequence continues at coordinate 2,102 of DAINRK010000068.1, read as the reverse complement.
ACGATAAAGATAAGGAGAGATTGTGGATAACCTCTACAAATCCTTACAGGTAAAATCCTCTGAAATAACTTCCTATTCACAATATCTTTCACGTCGTGATTTTCTAAAAACCGCGGGAATTCTTACGGGTTCGGCAATACTGGCAGGTTGCGCCTCTAATGCAGGGGAGACCGATCTACCTCAAGCTGAGGCCGCGGGCACTCAATTCACATCTGGTAAGACTGACGAGTTTGGCGATCCCTTAACCTCTTTCGATGATGTCACAAATTACAATAACTATTATGAGTTCAGCGAAAATAAAGAGGCCGTGGTTCCGCTTTCGAAGGATTTTAAAACAAAACCCTGGACAGTCGAAGTCTCCGGACTTGTCAACTATCCAAAAACATACGGTATCGAGGATATCCTTGCCAAATTCACTCAGGAAGAGCGCATCTATCGCCTGCGTTGCGTAGAGGGCTGGAGCATGGTGATTCCCTGGATGGGTTTCTCCCTCGCAAGTCTCCTGAAAGAAGTGGAACCCACCTCAGAAGCAAAATATGTGCGCTTTGAAACGGTGCTACGGCACGAGGAAATGAAGGGACAAGGCAACCGTTTTTATCCGTGGCCATATGATGAGGGACTACGGCTTGACGAAGCTATGCATGATCTAACCCTGCTTGCCACAGGCCTATATGGAATTTCTCTGCCCACTCAAAACGGTGCGCCCATTCGATTGGTGGTTCCATGGAAGTATGGATTCAAATCGATAAAAGCTATTGTAAAAATTGAGTTGACAAGTACACAGCCCAATACATTTTGGAAGACAGTCTCGCCGAGGGAATATGGCTTCTATTCAAATGTGAATCCGAATCACCCTCATCCGCGCTGGCTGCAAAGCTCGGAGCGCAGGATCGGCGAACTTAACCGGCGTCCTACCCTAATGTTTAATGGATACGCCGACCAGGTGGCGCATCTTTATGATGGCATGGATCTGGATCTGAGCTATTAAAAAAGGTGGCGGTTTCTATAAACCGCCAGAGTTGAAAATGAGATGGGATCTATCGAGTATTCGATAACTACAAATGCCGTGAACTGCGGGGATCAAACGCGTCGCGCAAGCCGTCACCCAAAAGATTGATGCAGAGGATAGTAAACACAATGAACCCACTGGGGAAGACCCACATCCACCACGCGCCGCGGATCAGGAAGGATTGTGCCTGCTGCATCATATTGCCCCATGTGGAGGTTGGCTGCTGGACCCCCAGACCCAGGAAGGAGACATACGCTTCCGTGAGTATGGCGCCCGCTAAGCCCAACGTAGCGGCTACGATGATTGGTCCCAGAGTATTGGGGATCAGGTGACTGAAGAAAATGCGGCTGTCGCTGGAACCCAAGGCCTTAGAAGCCGAAATATAGTCCAATTCTTTAAGTGACAGCACATTGGCACGCACAATACGGGCAAGATACATCCACGAGGTGATGCCAATCACAAAGATGACAATCCCGATGCTACCACTGAATGTCCTACCCATAATGGTTATCTGGCCAACATCCCGGCCGATATATTTGGCTAATACAATCAGCAAAAACAGTGAGGGTATCGCCAGCATAGCCTCCGTGAAGCGCATCAGAATCGCATCCACCCAATTACCATAATAGGCCGCCATCGCACCAATCACGGTGCCCAGGCTCACTTCCAGGACAACTGCCAGGAAACCAATAAACAATGATATCTGTCCACCATAAATAATGCGGTAAAACACGTCACGCCCGACACTATCAGTTCCAAACCAATGCTGTGCAGAAGGACCAGCCAGACGCGCCAGCAAATCAGTCTCATTCGCCCGGCTTTCCGGGAAAATGATAGAACCACCAATGATGAAGAGAATCAATAAGACCGCGCCGATCCCACCCAGCAACGCCATGCGATGTTTACGGAAGCGGCGCCAAATCAATTGGCGGGGCGTGAGCGCTGGTATCGCGTCGGCAGCCGCGATATTTATTGCGAAGGTGGTGGGTTCGGGGGTTACAGTAGGATTTATAGCCATGGCAAATTCCTAACTCAGACGAATACGCGGATCAACAACAGTATAGACCAGATCAACAATAATTGTGAAGAAGAC
>DAINRK010000067.1:0-12775 GCA_036741855.1 Anaerolineales bacterium | reverse complement strand
TTGCCATCGCGCTCGCGGCGCATGACCACGCGCCAGTGTGGTAGCTCCTCCATTGGCCGGACTGCCAGCCAGCCACCCCAGTCAAAGAACTTGCGCTTCTTGTAGGCCACTTCCTCCCACATGCCAGGCTCGTAATCCAATATACGACTGTGCAGTTGGATATCCTGGCTGCGAGCGATGATTTGCAGTGGATCGAGCTGCAAGTACTCCGTCGCGCGCATGGCCTGCTCTGTACCCTTGACGCCGCGCCAGCGCCGCCCAGGCCATAGTCCCTGCTTGGCGAGTATGAAGCGACGGGCTATATCAATGTCAATGGTTAGCATGCTAGCCTTTTAGGCAGTTTTTTGGTCTGCTCTGGCTACCCAATCGGGAGCAGAAACACCCTTTTGTCCTAGATGCAGGCTCAACTGTGAGGCATGCTCCTGCACATGGCGCATGCTATAGAGCTGTAACTCCGCGAAGCTGACTTCCTCACCCCATGGAAATTCACAGCGTTGATTGGCTTTTTCGTCAGTCAGAGTCTCAAACGTCGCCCGGCACTTCTGGCGGCAATGCTCGAGATAAGCTTGAAGCGCATCCCTGGTATATGGCTTTTCAGGAAGTTTTCCTCGAATGAACGGGGCAGGGGGAGCAAAATCTTGCCGCCGCGAGTCGGATAAATACAGGTCCGTCCAGTAAAGCGCATGATAGACGATAAACCAGAACTCGGTGTATTCTGATGCATCGGTCAAATCGACCCATATACTGTCACGCCACAGTTCGTCGGGGCAGGCGCGCAAGGCATTTTCGAGCATGTTAATTGCCGCCCCAAACTGTTGCCACATAATGGTTTTCAAAGTTGTATCCATTTGAATCTTTACCCTGATGTCAACTCTGGAAGGTTCTCATGCATATTACAGCGAGCCGCCTACCTGGCGTCCTGGATAAATAAGCATAGGAGCTAGTTGTCAGTGAGCCAGGCGATGACTTCTGATGTCCAATCGATTTTCGTAGAACTCTCCAGCATTTTTGTCATCGCAGTTACCCGCTTTGGTGAAAGGCCGGATAAGGCCTTGTCCTTCGTCGGGACCCAATAGGAAACGGCTCCCAACCATTTCGATTGTCGAATGCGACGCGCTTCATCAAGCCAATACTGATTTGTCAAATGATGCCCGGAATATTCGTCCACTCGCCATAACGAAAGGCGTTCTCCCTCCAGGACAACCGGTTCCCAACCATGGGACACAAACTGGGCGTGCCCTTCGAGGCTACACGACGCATCATCTACCCGAGTAAATGGCAATCGATAGTCCGTGATAAAAGGAATTGTAACGACCAATGGGTAATACCCGTAACTCGGGCGCGCATCGCCAGGCACCTTTTCCATAAAAATGTCATCATCAACCTGACAGATCATCTGATTATCCACAAAGCGCACGTGGACTGGAGCTCCCTGTCCGGCATCAAAGAGATACGAATGGGATGGAAATCCAGCTCGGTTGTGAAAGTAATAAACATGTTTGTAAGTGGCGATTTCTCCTGCAACGGTCAAGACGACCTGCAGCGTGCTCATCAGAACATTCGGGAAGTCCGTAGCAGGAATAGTGGTCCGGTTTAGAACGCCGACCTGGTAGCCTTGGATATAAAAGGCTTCCCAGATTTCGCCGAGGAGTAAATGATCGCTCATTGGATCTGATCCTGGTAGTCGTAGATGCGGAAGGCGTTATGAGTCAGACACCGAATTTTCCTTCCGCGCGAGCCAGGCGCGCACGTCTGGTTCATGGTCATCATGGAAATGGTCAAAGAGCTCACCTGCGGGGAAGCGTTGATCGCCCAACCAGACAAGATGAAAAACTCTTTCGCCCTGATGCACCTGCTCGATTCGGGTATTCTCGGGTAAGCCTTCAATGACAGCCACGAATTGCTGAAATACTTGATGCGATTCGTCCAGTACTTCGCGCACCGAGCGCCCGCGATTGGACTCATAGATCCATGCATTGATTTCATCGTCAGTTTGTAAATGCGCTGGCCAGGGTGGGGGCGGTTCCGGTTCGCCGCGTCCTGCAGCCTGTAGTCGGGAGATAAGTCTGGGCTGCCACAAGAACAGATGAGCGACGAGATCCTTCATGGACCAGTCACCGTTCACGCCCGGTTGATCCATATGTTCTGGACCAATCTGATCGAGAAGTGTCTGCCATTGCTGATACTCTTCCTGCAACCATTTCAGAAGTTCAGATTTTTTCATAGTCGCTCCTTCAAATGTTTACATTAAATGGCCATAGACATAGAAAATGTAATCCTGATACGTTGTCTCAACTCCCAGATCATGTAGTACTCTAAGAAGCTGTGCGCGATGATCGGTAGCGTGATTAGCCACATGGAGAAGGACTTGCCACACGAAGAGGTCTTTGTCTTCTTCTGGATCTTTAATTGGCCTGGTGAACAACATATCGTCCTGCAATTCGGCAAGGTAAGCGCGAATATTCTGCTCAACGCTGTCCCAATACGCACGAATGACATCTCGATCATCAGAGTTAGCAGGAGAGAGTGATTCTAATGGGTTGGCACCTCGCAGTTCACTGAACCACATATCTTCCGCCTCGATGAGGTGAACGATTTGATCGCGCACGGACCCGTGCGAGTAGTTCACAGGTTGTGTGAACTGTTCAAAGGATAATGAAGTGACATAATTCCACAGCTTGCGATTTTCAGCGAAGTGATAATCGTAGAAATGACGAAAGGAATATGCATTCATATTGAATCGTTCTTCTCCTGTAGGTGACGAAAAATATTATAGTACAAATGTTCGATTTAAGCCAAAACAATACAAGGAATAAATGACCAAAACGTTTTTGGATGTTATAGGGTATTCGATTAATGCCTGAGGAATAGTTCAGCAGAACACCTTGAGTCAACGCAAACACCACAATTTGATTTTCGTTAGAGCCAGAACTCAAAATATGGGTACCGGTCTCCCTTTGCAGTACAATTTCCAGCACAATTGGAGAAACTATCAATGAAACTCGTAACTGTCTCACAAATGCAATCCATTGAAAAAGAAGCCGATGCTGGCGGACTCACGTATGACCAGATGATGCAAAACGCGGGTCAGGGACTTGCAGACATTGTCCTTAATTTGCTTATCGACGAAACTGAACTGGAAGCCGTTGGCCTGGTCGGTTCTGGCAATAACGGTGGAGATACACTCGTCGCGTTAACAGCACTCGTCAACAAAGGATGGAAGGCGCGTGCGTATCTCGTCAAGCGCAAGAAAGATGAACTGGTAAAGAAGTTTGCGGAAGCGGGTGGGGAAGTCTTTTCGGGTGATAAAGCGTTTGAGCAACTTGCACAATCCGTTGAAACTGCCGATGTGTTTTTGGACGGCGTCCTTGGTACAGGCATCAAGCTACCTTTGAAGAAGGATGTTGCTGAGCTGCTCGCAGAAGTCAATGACATTTTAGAGTCCCTGGATGAACGCCCGTTGGTCGTCGCAGTAGATTGCCCCTCAGGTGTGGATTGCGATTCTGGTGAAGTGGCAGAGGAGACCATCCCTGCGGATATTACTGTCACGATGGCAGCTGTGAAGCAGGGGATGTTGAAATTGCCCGCTTTTGAATATGTTGGTGACATTCAAGTTGTGGATATTGGCTTATCCGATGATATACAGGCGCTGAAAGATTTGAATACGAATGTTGCGGAAGAAAGCATCGTTTCGATGCTTTTGCCCGAGCGACCACTGGATGCACACAAGGGGACATTTGGTACCGCGCTGATTGCTGCGGGATCGGTCAATTACACGGGAGCAGTTCTCCTGGCCGCGGAGGCGGCTTATCGATCGGGCGTCGGTCTTGTCACATTGGCAGTTCCGGGACAAGTCCATGTAGCGCTCGCGGGTCAACTCCCTGAAGCGACCTGGGTTGTCCTGCCTCAATCCATGGGTGTGATCTCTTCGAGCGCATCAGAAGTGCTCGTAAAAAACACTGAACGCGCGACTGCATTGTTGATCGGACCGGGATTGGGGATGGAATCTACAACCAAAGAGTTTATTGAAAATCTTCTTGCCGGCGAATCCGTTCCCAAGAAGTCCACCGCGCGCATCGGTTTCCTCCATGAAGAAAGCGAAAAGAAGGAACAGACAGCAAGCGTTTTGCCTCCATTGATCGTGGATGCCGATGGACTCAAACTTCTCGCGCAGATCAAAGACTGGCACACAAAACTTCCGGCATCCTCAATCCTGACCCCTCATCCTGGCGAGATGGCGGTATTGACCGGGCTATCTAAAGAAGACATTCAGGAAGGCCGCGATGAGATCGCGCGCAAATATGCAGAGCAATGGGGACATGTCGTTGTACTCAAAGGTGCATTCACGGTCATCGCATCGCCAGATAAACGTGTTACTGTCATTCCAGTTGCCTCTCCAGCCCTTGCCCGTGCTGGGACAGGTGATGTGCTTGCAGGTCTCATCGTCGGGCTCCGCGCACAGGGCTTGGACCCGTTCGATGCCGCGGTTGCGGGCGCCTGGATCCACGCGCAGGCTGGCTTATATGCGGCCGATGATCTTGGCACAACGGCTTCTGTGTTGGCCAGTGATGTTTTGAATTCCATCCCAGATGTGTTGAGCGATTTGGAATGACCCCAATAAAAAAGCAGGGTCAAGCAGCTGCTTGACCCTGCTTTTTTATTCTAATTGCTTACCCTGACAAAAACTCTTCCAGCGCTGCTTTGCTGATGCGATAAGCACTTCCCATCTTTTTCGCTTTCAGGCTCTTATCATTGATCGCCGCGAGCACATCTTCTTCTGAAACCTTCAGGATCGCGGCTGCCTCAGCGGGAGTCATCACATCCGGAATGCCTGCCGCGGCTTTCGCTCCACCACCGGATTGCTGCTGCATTGCTCCCGAAGTGGCTTGCTGCATCAAATTACCGATGCCCATCCCGGCGCCAATCCCAGCAGTGAGCCCCGCGCCGCCACTCGGGTTGGATGCCGCATCACGCATCGCATCCGCGGCTTGTAATTGAGTGTACGTAGCCATATCGAGCATGCCCATGTCGCGCAATTCCTGCGCGGATTTGGTCGAGGGCTTCAGATTACCCACATAGAAGCTCTTAAGCACAAGCCCCAAGGCTTCGAAATCATCTTGCGCTTTTGCACGGACGGATGCACCGATCTCCTCGGTAAGACCGATCAAATCCACAACACTTCTTGCGGCGGTTGTTTCGCCAAGCACGTCCTGCAACTTCGAAAGCAATACCGTCTTCAATCTTTCTTCGATATCACTGCTACGATATGCTCCCTGTGCGCCGACGACTTGCGTTACAAATTGCTGTGGGTCTTTTACTTGAAACGAAAACGTGCCGAATCCTTGAAGCAAAGCCACACCCAGGCCCATGCCCGGGTTGCGGACGATGATCGGTTGCGGCGTGCCCCATTTCTCGTTCGCGAATTCCTTCATAGAAACAAAATACACTTCTGCGGGGAAGGGTGTGCGCTCGTTAAATGCTTTGCCGATCCAGTCGATCAGTTTGGGGATGTTCGCTGTCACAATAGTGTGGCGACCGGCTCTGAATACGTCCAACGCGTTGCCATCACGAAAGAACACCGCTGCCTGTGACTCGCGTACAATTACCTGTGAGCCAATGCGATAATCACCGATCCCTGATTCTGGGAAACGATGTACGATTTCATCTCTCATCTCGTTTGGGTATTCAATGACATCAAAAATTCTGGCCATGTTTTCTCCTTGGAAAAGACTTTTTTGATTATAGTCCATGCACTGACACGTTACAAGAACATTTTCATAACTATCTACGTGAAAAGACCTGACGGGTTTCATGAAACCTGTCAGGTCTTTAATCCTTCATCATCCTTCCTGTGCCTTTACCTCGAAGCATCAAAATTTCCGCCATGATGCTAACTGCGATCTCCTCTGGTGTTTCTGCGTTCAACTCGATGCCCATCGGAGAATGGACCCGCGCGATCTTTTCTTCCGCTACACCCTGTTCCTTCAAAACTTTGACCGTGGTCAGCCACCTTCGTTTGGAGCCGATGACACCGATATACGCCGCCTCGGAGTCAAGTAAGCTTGGAAGACCCGCCGCGTCGATCGGGGATCCACGGCTAGTGATCACCAAATACGTCTGGCGCGTCAGATTGAGATGTTCCGTTAACTTAGCCATCGGGACGGGAAAATACGCATCGGCCCCCGGTACGGACTCAGGATTACTGAACTCTTCGCGGTCGTCGCTGACTGCGACTCTGAATCCCAGCCACTTCGCCAAATGGACAACGGCTTTGCCGACATGCCCGCCGCCGATGACGACGATCATTGCAGGGGGAAGGATGGGTTCCACAAAGACCTCCACAGTTCCGCCACACACGCCCGGGTCGCCGCGTGAGGGATCAGCCATTGTATAAGACAAGTTCTGTGATTTACCATTATTGATTGACTCAACCGCGGCTGTGATCACGCGACTTTCCAATTCCCCCCCGCCCACTGTCCCAATAAACCTTCCATCGGGATAAACAAGCATCTTACTGCCTATGTGCCGGGGTGTAGAGCCTTCGCTTTTTACTACAGTGCATAAAGCAGCAGATACATTATTCTTTTCGATTTCGGAAAGAGCTTGATAGATAGACTGCATACCCCTATTATATTTCACCATGCGGGAAGAAACACTTGCACCTGATGCGGCCCTGCTGGGCAGTGCCAGGCGGCTACAAACGAGGGACTCTTTTACCCAATCTCTTTTGCCTCAACGTGTACGCGGATTCCTTCCACAAGCGCCCGTATATATTCCATGCTTTTCTTACCCGGGTGCTTACCGAAATGCTTCCAGCGGCGCGTTTCAAAGAACAGGCAGGTGCGCAGATCGGTCAGAGACTGGGCCAGCGATGCCTCTTTCCGATAAATTTCACGACTAAAGTCGGCGACTTCACGACATTTCTGAAACGAGCCCCAGTGTTTGTAGCCGTCAAAAGAAAGTGCAAAAGGCTGGATATTCTTCCAGCTCGCGCGGCTTAATGGAATATCGTTTTCTAGCAATTGAGAGTTTGGTATTTTATTCATACTTGTAGAAGCTTTCTGATCATATGTCTGAAAAGTGGCAAATCGTCCTGAATAGTGTTCCAGACCGTGGCAACATCAAGTTTAAAATCTTCACTTAGGATCTTGCTGCGGATGCTAATTGTGCTCATCCATGGTAATTTCGGGTATAAGCCCTGAAATTCGACGGAAACGTTTTTTGCCGCTTCGCCCACGATTTCGATCTGGCGGGCGACGGCATCCTGTACCATGGGGCGGGAGTTAAACTCACTCTCGGACATGCCGCGCGTATAAAACTCGAGCTGTTCGATGGCATTGAGCATATAGCGCAAATGGACGGCGTCATCCTGATTCATGGATGTTCATCTTTTCTGCTTTATTGTGTCGCTGATTCGGGCCCTGAAATTAAAACTGTGTAATTGTTGATCTCTTTTACAGATATTCGCAAACGTACTCATATCTTCATTGTACCTTACAAGTAGGCTGCTCAACGGGTTCGTCATACTAAGGATATGTTTGGCTATTCCATTGCGGAGCAACTTATCTCTCCGGCAAACCCAGCAAAACAGGGAGCAACTGCTTCTTTCTCGAAGCTATGCCAAACGAGTAGGAATTTGTTAGTCCTGCGTTTCCAGTAAATGATTTTCAAGCCTGTCCATTGCTTCCATGAACGCCGTTTCAAGATTCACATTATGCATTTGCGCGAGAACGACAACTGACCACAGGCAATGCGCCAAGTGCGCCTCGAGTTTCTCTTTGCTATTCGCGATCTCGCGTTGACCGAGTTCCGCCTCGATAAGTTTCACGAGATTGTTGACATCCGCGGCAAAACCCTGGGCAATGTCCAGGCTGGTAGAGGGAGAGCCGTAAAGACTTGTCTCCTTCACTTCGTACTGGCGGCGCAAATCCATTGCCCGATGGATAATCTTTTGAAGGTCCATTATCTTTCCAACAGCCCCAATACCACAGGTAATAACTGCTTTTTCCTTGAAACCACACCTGGAGCGTCGCGTGTACCATCGGCGATCGGGGGATAAGGCAGGTCAGCGAGAATAGGAGGAGCATTTGATGTGACGATGAGCCGGCTCGAGCCGCGCACCACATCAGTGATCAGAAGGATTGCAAAGTCGAGTCCGTTTTTATCCCTATATTCATCGAGAGCTTTCGTAAGAGGCTCAAGATGTTCCGAGAGTTGCAGTAAATCTGTCACCTCAGCTTGCGCGATGGCAAATTTGAATCCGCCTGCTTCGTAAACCTTAACATCATTGCTGACAACTTCTTCCGGTTTACGGTTGGACAATCCCGCGCCTGCCGAGAGGATGGCTTTACCATAGGAAGTAATCGTCTCGCCTGCAAGTGGACTTCCGCCCACGAATGCCCAGCGCGCAAGTCGCTTGGCAGCCTCTTTATCCCGCGGCGTGGTGGTTGGAGATGTCAAAATAAGGGTATCGGATAGAAGTCCCGCGAGAAGAGCGCCTGCAAGCGCAGGCGGCGCCGAGAGTCCCGCTTCAGCAGTCATCTCAGACACAAGCGTTGATGTGGAACCAACAATGTCAACCGTAAACCGAATCGGCGTGTGCGTATGCGGATTGCCGAGTCTGTGATGATCCAAAATCTCCAAAAGTTCCGCCTCTTCGAGTGCGGCAATCGCCTGGCGCGGCTCATTGTGATCCACAAGGATGATCTTCAGACGAGGAGGGTTCAGGATATCGCGCTGGCGGGCAATACCAAGATATAAACCATTTTCATCGACAACCCAATAATCATCATCCTCATCTCGTAGAATACGATTGAGAAAATCACGAATGTGTCCATTGGCGGGATATTTCGGGACATCTGTATCCGCTGCATCCTTGCAAGGCGCGGACATCATCTCACGCACGGTGGTATCGCCAGGGCGGGGACCGAGCGTTTCAGTAAAATATCTGAAAAGACTAAACCCGTTGATGATGCCATAGGGTTTGCCATCTTCACTAACGACTGGCGCAACTCCGCCTGTGCGGCTGGCGAGGGTCCAGGCGGTGCCGAGCTGTGAATTTGGATGAATAATATCCAATCTTTGCATCACTGACTCAAAGCGCGGCGAAGCATCCGTCAACAGAACAGGCGCGTCAAGATTTAGCTGCTTGAGCACCCATCCCGATTGTGGATTGAGTGGTCCGGCGCGTGCCGCTACTACTTCCGCTCCATCGCGTTCGCGCAGAAGCCAGGCATACCCCATGGCTGATGCAATTGAGTCTGTGTCCGGGTTGACGTGACCAATGACATACGTTTTGTTTGGCATATTGCTGTGCGTGAATTATATCTTGCCTTGCTCAACTAATTGCAGAAACATTGTTACAACCTTTGGGTCGAAGTGTTTCCCCGACGCGGCGCTAATATATTCAGAGACCTTCTCTTTTGACCAGGCTTTGCGATTCGGACGGTCATACGATAAAGCATCGCATACATCCACAACAGCAAATATGCGCGCCGCCAGAGGAATTTCATCACCCTTCAACCCGTGCGGGTACCCTGTTCCATCCCATTTTTCATGATGGCAATAAGGAATGTCGAGTGCCTTCTTGAGATGAGGGATGCGCACGAGAAGTTCATAAGCTGCCTGCGGATGTTGCATCACGACCTGTCGCTCGGGCTCGGTAAGTGTGCCCGGCTTTCTCAAAATTTCATCTGGGATTGCCATCTTGCCAATATCATGCAAAAGGGCGCCATGGCGTATGTGGATCAGATCTTCCTCATCGACGTTCATCGCTCGCGCCACACCCAACGTTGTTTCTGTTACGCGTCGTGAGTGCCCCTCTGTCTCTTTATCTCTTAACTCCAGTGCTTTTGCCCAGCCCTCGAGTGTCCTTTCATAAGCTTCAACCAGGCTTTCTTCGGCTCGTTTTCGTTCGGTAATATCGCGCCCGACGGATTGAAATTCGACTACTTGTCCAAATTCATCCAGAATCGCTTGATCGGTCCATTCCTGCCAGCCTATACTTCCATCGGGCCTGATCACCTTGTGGATCTCCGTTTCGCTGCTGATCTCACCTGACGTCAAACGCGATATTTTCTCCGCAACCGCATGACGATCTTCTTTAGCGAGGTGGGACATAACCATGCTCGAGAGGGCTTCATCATATGTAAGTCCCCAGTAACGACAATAAGCTTCATTGACAAACGTGCGCGTGCCATCGGGCTTCCAGCGTACAATGAATTCTGTTTGATTTTCAACCACGGCACGATATCGTTCTGCACTGTGGCGCAATTCCTCTGTTCGTTCCCGAACGCGTTGTTCCAGTTCTTCGGATAACAAGCGATATCCGCTCTCAAGCGTTTTATACTTGGTCACGTCGCGCGCAGCAATGATGCGGCCGATCAATTGCCGGCGATTGCTGTAAATGGATGAGATGTTGACATCGAAGAAGAATGTATATTCTCCCTCACGAACAGAAATTTCTCTTTGTTCCACATCCAGATATTCCAGTTCACTAACGATGACGGGCCATTTCTCGAACACTTCCCGCGATGGTCGTCCGACTACCTGGGAATGATTCTTTCCCAATATCTTCAGGGCAGCCTGATTCATATCTACAACGCGGTTTTTTGAATCGAGAACCATGACTGGGTCTTTCATGTTTTCAATAATATGCTCACGTGCAATTGGAATGAGGTCGAATAATCGATAGCGGAAAAGTCCCCAGGCGACAATTAGATTGCCAATTGCAAGCGAAAATGGAGCGATATCACGTTGTGGCGCGATTCTGATGTTTGCCAGTGAAAAAAATGAGAGCAGAAGAGGAATTAAAAAGCCGGCAATGATCGTCAGATATTGCGAGCGATGCAAATTGTAGGGTTGAAAAGCACGTTTGATGAGCAGGCTAAGCCCATATATATTTGCGCCATAGACATAAACCAAAGCATAGATGTAAACGACGAACGTGAAATCATATTGGAGTTCCGAGAACGGAAAATCTGTACTGAGATGGGGGTTTGGATAAATCAGATGATGGAAACTATCTGTCAGTAAAAGGATGGTCAGGATGACTGGAATGGCAAGCCAAAAGCTCCAGATACTTCGGGGATTACGAAGCTTATGTTCTGAATATTGAATTGAAAAGATTAGGAAGGGCAGGATGACGAGATACGTGACAGTCAACCACTGGAACTTATCCCAGAAAATCTTGGTTTCCAGGCTGGCACTGATCAATTCAAATATGAACCCAAGAATGGTAAGTGTTTGTCCGCCTACATACCATGTGTATGCACGAGCACCCCGCACATGGCGATGCCGCCATGAATACCAAAATATTCCGAGGGATAATGCCAGGGAGAAGAAATAAGGCGCAAGGTACAGAACTTCTTCACGGTTCATAATGAATTAGACTTCCGAAGAACAGCGAGGCTTCGGAAGTCTCTTATAAACCTGATTTCAAAATTATTGGTTTTTCAAGGCTCTCCACACTCGCTCAGGAGTTGTCGGGTTTTCATCTATATTTACACCGACGGCATCAAGAATTGCATTTCCGACTGCGGGCGCGACGCCGTCCATTGGGATCTCTGCAACGGCTTTGACTCCGAACGGATGACTCGGCTCGAATGTCTCCACAAAAATTGTCTCCAGCGCAGGCATCTCGTCGGCGCGAAAGATGTGATACCGGTCAAGGTCGCGTTCGATGGCATCGCCTTTTTCATCGTAGCGCATCTCTTCACAGACGGCATAACCCAAAGCTTGAGTCATCCCGCCTTCGATTTGACCTGATGCCGTGAGAGGATTCACAATGACTCCAGAGTCCACCGCCATGACGAGCTTATCCACTGTGACCGCGCCGGTTTCCATATCGACAGTGACCTCTGCAAATTGCGCGGCAAACGGGGGAGGCGACACAGGCGACACATAGGATGCCACGCCCATGATTTGTTCCTGGTTTTCTTTGTGTAAGGAATTCAAAGCAATTTCGGCGAGTGAAACAGTTTGCCCATCGGGGGTGATGGCCATTTTATTTGCCAATTTAATATCATCATGTCTATCGAGCTTCAACATCATCGCCGCGCGGACTTTGATCCGTTCTGCCACAATCTCTGCGGCCTTCACTGCGGCTGTTCCAGAAATATAGGTCGTTGAAGAAGCATAGGCGCCTTTGTCAAAAGGTGTAAAGTCTGTATCAGAGGAATAGGTGATCATGTCCTCCAGCGGCACGCCCAATACTTCTGCCGCCATTTGTGCCAACACCGTATCTGAACCTGTACCCAGATCTGTGGCACCGACGAGTAGATTGAACGAGCCATCGTCATTCATTTTTATGGATGCGCCACCCATATCCAGATAGGGGATTGCTGTGCCTTGCATCACCATCGCTACGCCAATCCCTTTTCTTTTGTAAGGCAAACTTCCCATCAACCCGACGCGCCATTCCTCATTCCCATATTTATCATCCCATGCAATGGCAGCTCTGCCTTGTGCCACACATTGTTCCAGGCCAACTGTATGAACAATCTCCGGTCTTGGCTCGCGTCCTTCATTCCATGCTGTTGAGAATGGATGATACTCGCCAGGTCTGATCGTGTTTTTCAACCTGAAGTCAATCGGGTCGAGTTTCAACGCCCGCGCAATTTTCTCCATATGACGCTCGACGGGCCAATATCCCTGCGGGACACCATAGCCACGGAACGCACCTGCAGGAGGCGTGTTCGTGTAAACCACATCTGCATAAAAACGGATGTTTGGACTCTTGCGATACTCATCATCGCCCACATATAAAGCCATCGCC
>DAINRK010000066.1:0-12867 GCA_036741855.1 Anaerolineales bacterium | reverse complement strand
TGGTTGCCACGTTTCTGTTTGTGCTCGTCTTTACCTGGAATGAATACTTGCTGGCCCTATTTCTCTCGAGTGCAAATTCGCAGACCCTGCCACTCGTCATTGCCGGTCAGAACGCTACCCGCGGTCCTCAGTGGTGGAATATGTCCGTTTTGATTTTGATCATGATCGTACCTGTAATTGTTATTGCCATTGTTTTGGAGCGCTACATTACGCGCGGTCTATTGATTGGTGCCGTCAAAGGCTAGGATTTCAAATGGTGATTGACGCTATGCCATCCATTATTCATTCTGCGCTGGAACGCAAACTGCCACCGAAGATTGATTATGGAATCGCCTTCATTGGCTGTGGTGGAATTGTGAATTACGGTCATATCCCTGCGTATAAAGCCAGCGGCTTTCATATGATTGGTGGCTATGATTTGAAGCCAGAGGCTGCGGAGATAACAGTGCAGGAACATGGCTTGGAAAAAGTGTATGCTTCCCTCGACGAGGTATTGCTTGACCCTATGGTTCAGATCGTGGATATCGCGGTGGTGGCCTGGGAGCAAAAGAATATAGTTGCAAAAGCGGTCGCGGCGGGGAAGCACATGCTTTGTCAGAAACCCTTTTCACATCATTACGAGGAAGCGGTCGAGATGACAGACCTGGCCCAACAAGCCGGGCTGAAAATCGCCGTCCACCAACAATTTCGCTGGAGTTCATTGATTCGATCTGTTCGAGCCCTTCTGATGGAAGGCTGGGTGGGTGAGCTTTTAGATGTACAAGTCCAGGTGAGCATTCACACACCCTGGGATTTGTGGCCCTGGCTTGCGAATCAGCTACGCCTCGAGGTCCTGTATCATTCCATCCATTATTTAGACTCACTGCGCTTTCTCTTTGGTGACCCAGCCTTCGTCACCAGCCGCCATACGAAGCATCCCGCCCAGCAAGCCAAGGGCGAAACCAAGACGATCACTATTTGGGAGTATCCCACTGGTTTGCAGATTCTGATTGCAGTTTGCCATTTCGACTGGTCCCCAGCCCTGTATTCATTGTTTCGCGTATTAGGCACGGAGGGCGTGATAGAGGGCACGATCGGCACCAATTACGATTATCCCCAAGGTCGCAATGATACGCTAACCTTTACAAGTCGGGCACACCCGGAAAGAAACTTTTCCGTCACTCTACCTGGTAGATGGATTCCTGACGCCTTCTATGGTCCTATGGCATCTCTGATGGAAGCGATTCAGACTGACAGCGAGCCGGTCACCTCCGCCAAAGATAACCTCGGCACATTGCGCGTCGTGCAGGCATCCTATCGTTCGATGAATGAGGCGCGCACCGTCAGTCCATCTGAAATCATAGCTTAGATAGTAAGGAAATAACTCTATGCCATTGACCTCTGAGCGATTGCAAGACGCCTATCGGCAAATGCTTGTCATTCGCAAGTTCGAAGAAACGATTCGCAGCCTATATCAACAAGGCAAAATTCGTGGTTCCTTCCACCCGTGTGTGGGACAGGAAGCGACCGCGGTGGGAGGTTGTTGGGCGTTGCGCCAAGACGATACCATGACCTGTACCTATCGGGGGCACGGCCAGGCAATTGCAAAAGGCTTAAGTGTTCGCGCCGCGATGGCCGAAATGTTGGGCAAGGCCACGGGGTGTTCCAAAGGCAAAGGTGGTTCTATGCATTTTACGGATCCGTCGGTCGGGCTGCTTGGTGCAAATGCAATTGTGGGTGCTGGGGTTCCACACGCAGCAGGGGCGGCGCTGGCATCTCAATTGCAAAAAAAGGATACTGTAGCACTTGCCTACTTTGGCGAAGGCGCTGTGAACCAGGGTGTGTTTCTTGAAACTCTCAATCTAGCGGCCATCTGGAAATTACCGCTGATTCTCATCTGTGAGAACAATCGATATTCGGAGATGACGCCTTCGCATGAAACTACCTCAAATGTGGAAACTTACAAACGCGCCGCTGCATTTGGAATTGAGTCAATCCAAATTGATGGGAATGATCTCGAGTTGATGTATGACACGGTGGAGCAGGCCGCGGCAAAAGCGCGGGCTGGAAGCGGTCCCACTTATGTTGAGGCGATAACGTATCGTCTATGGGGACACATGATGGGTGACCCCGAAATCTATCGCACGAAAGAGGAAGTGTCGCAAGCTCGTGAGAACGAACCGATCCTGCGTTTGGGAGGTCGGCTGATCGATCTTGGCTGTAGCGATTCAGATTTGAGTCGTTTTGATAGCGAAGCGGAAGCCATTATCGCGGACGCGCTTGAGTTTGCTGAATCCAGTCCTATACCGGAATCAGAAGATGCATTTACAGATGTATTTATTTGATGACTAAGTAGGTCGGACACCTGCACCCACCGCGTGTGCGGTGTTGTCAATCCGTCCTACGTTGAGGTGAATAAGATTTATGCCCACACTTACATATGCCCAAGCTCTAAATGACGCGCTCCGGGAAGAGATGCGAGCCGACCCCCGAGTCTTCTTAATGGGTGAAGATATTGGTCACCACGGCGGTATCTTTCGCGTCACCAAGGATCTCATCGACGAGTTCGGTGCAGAACGCGTGCGTGATACTCCCATCAGCGAATCCAGCTTCGTGGGACTCGGAATCGGCGCCGCGATGGTCGGGATGCGACCCGTTGTGGAATTATTATTTATGGATTTCGCGCTGGTGGCAGCGGACCAAATTGTGAATCAAGCGGCCAAACTTCGTTATATGTCTGGTGGTACCGTGTCTGTCCCGATCGTGATACGCGCCCAACAAGGCGGAGGACGTGGCAATGGTGCGCAACATTCGCAATCGTTTGAGTCATGGTTGGCACAAGTACCTGGGTTGATCATCGTGGCGCCCTCCACACCTGCGGCCGCGAAGGGTTTGCTCAAGAGCAGTATCCGCGCGGGGAACCCGGTCATTTTTATCGAACATAAACTGCTTTACAACACCAAAGGTGAAGTGCCGGAGAATCATTATGACATTCCAATTGGCAAAGCAGAGATCAAACGCGATGGGCGGGATATTACGATCGTTTCCTATTCACGTATGTTGCTGTTCGCCCTCGAAGCGGCAGAGTCTCTTTCACATCAAGGCATCGAGGCTGAAGTGATTGACTTGCGAACTATCGAGCCGCTTGATATGGAAACTATCCTCGAATCGATTCGGGGAACGGGTCGTCTGCTCGTCGTGCATGAGTCTCATAGCAATTGCGGACTGGGCGCGGAGATCATTGCCAGAGTGGGAGAACAAGCGCCAGACCGGCTGATCCTGCCTGCCCGTCGGTTGGGAGCGAAGCATGTCCCGATCCCCGTGGCGGAGCCTTTGGAAAATGCGGTCCTGCCCCAAACGGACGATATCGTTCGTGCCGTGGAGGCGATGGTCTCATGAAAGAATTACATCTTGCCTTGATTGGTGGACCACAATATGATGGCCTGTTGAAATTGCTGCCAACTTTTGAAGGGCAATCCGGATATCAACTGCACGTGAACGTGCGCCTGCCGCATGTGGAATTGAACGAGCGCATGGCAAAAGACCTGGGGACAGAACATGGCCGTTACGATCTGATCTCCACCCATACGAAGTATTCACCTTCGCAAGCGGAACATCTGCTTCCCCTGGATGAATTGGTGACGGCCGATGAGTTGAGTGATTTCGTACCACGCGTATTGGAGTTGTGCCGGTTTGCAAATGGAACTGATCAGACTCACGAACAGTTGATGCAACTTCCACGCAACCTCGACGCCCGTTTATTATTCTATCGCTCCGATTTGATCTCTGCGCCACAAACGTGGGAAGAAGCTGCCGCCCAGATGGGCAAACACAAGCGCAGTGATTTTTATGGATTCGCTTTTCCTGGCAGGCATTCTGGTTTGTTTGGCACATTCTATGAAATGCTGGGTATGGCTGGCGGGGATTTGTTTGATGCTAATCTCCAACCCATCTTCAACAGTGAAGCAGGGGAGTGGGCATTGGACTTTCTCCATCGTTTGCACGCAGTCGAACGTGTGACTCCGCCAGACTTGATCGAGAATTGGTATTACGATGAAATCTCAGATCGCTTCCGCCAAGGTGATCTGTTGATGGTTGGCGATTGGCCCGGGTTCTACGGCCTGTATCAGAAACGGGAAACCTGCGCGGTGTTCGATCAATTCGATGTGACGGTATATCCCGCGGGTCCGACCGGGATCCGCAAATCTTACGCGGGCGGACACACTTTTGCCATCCCCAAAGCTGCGCGTGATCCAGAGGGAGGCTTAGCTCTGGCGAAATATCTCACCAGCGCGGACGTGCAATGGCACGAGGCAAGCCTAAGTGGTCATACGCCAGTGCGGCAGAGCGTTTTTGAAAGGATGAAGCGATCCCTATCTGGGGAACGAGATGCCAAACGCATGGCTGCTCTCGAAGAGACGATCAACCACTATGCGATGATCCCCCCAAAATTTGCGGAATACCCACTCATCGAAGAGATTCTGTGGGTTGGCGTACAGGAGGCAATTACAGGGAAACGAACGCCCAAAGAGGCACTGTTACTCATGGAAAGAAAAGTACAAGAGGTTTTCTTATGATATGCGGATTATGGCATGTTTCATTTACGGTCAGCAATTTGGAGGCATCGGTGAAATGGTATACCGAAGTATTAGGACTGGAATTTGTGCGCGGTCAAGTCCAGCACAATGAATATACCAGCAAGTTAGTTGCGTTTCCGGATGCCCATCTCAAGGTAGCACAATTACGTGTACCAGGTCAGACAATTCCTATCTCACGCCATCACATTGAATTGGTGGAATACGTTCATCCTCGTGGAGAGGATATTCCACTAGATACGAATCGCACCGGCGTTGGACATTGGGCGTTTATCGTGGATGACATTCATGCCGAGTTCAAACGACTCGTGGATTTGGGTGTGAAGTTCAAGGCAGATAAGCCAATCGCGATTGAAGCTGGGGTTAATAAAGGTGGGTACACTATTTATTTCCTCGACCCAGATGGGATTACTCTGGAGATACAACAACCTCCACCCTGAGTGTAAGATCGATGTTTGTGGTCGCTCAATCTCATTCTTGATGCCAGAAATATTACGAGAGTATTTTAACCTTTCTTGATATTGCTCATCGTGATGGATTCGATGGAAAATTAAAAAAACAAAATGCTTATGCCTCTTGCCCTTCGTCCATCGTTTGGCTTTGGCGACAGACTGGGACTCGCCACACCCGGTCATATTGTTGTGGTGCGCCAGACGAACTTCGCGCCGGTCTTTGCTCAACAATCCGTCCGTGAGAACACGCGCACGGGCCGCACTCCTCAACAAGTGATGGACGATGCCAAACGCGCGGTGGACGCCGCGAAATGGGATTTACCGTGGGGTGCGGATGCAGATCATTTGAAAAGGGTCGAGGATATACCGCCGTTCGTTGAAGCGGGTTATACATTTTTTACGATTGACCCGGGCGAATATGTTGATAATTCGGCTGATACTGATTCACTCGACGTGTTGAAACAAAAGGTCAGAAGTACTAACTGGGAGGAAGTCTCCACGTTCTATTCGAATCAGGGCGATGAACAAACCTGGGGTCCATTTGATGTAGAATTATTGATGCGGGCAGTGGTCAAATATGGGAAAGTTATTCAGCACGCAGCAATGATGTTCCAGTATTTATCCCAAATGAAGGATGAATTTGATTTTGAGATCTCGGTGGATGAAACCGAATCACCCACTACGCCATTGGAGCATTATTTCATTGCAAGCGAATTGACTCGTTTGGGAGTGCGCTTCACTTCATTCGCGCCGCGCTTTGGCGGCCGCTTTGAAAAGGGCGTCGATTATATTGGAGATTTAGACATTTTGGATGTGGAGCTTGCAAAACATGCCGCGGTGACGGCGCACTTCGGAACGTATAAGTTAAGTTTACATTCGGGCTCAGACAAGTTCAGTGTCTATCCGTTGATCGCGAAATATTGGGGTGAGCGAATTCATGTTAAAACGGCGGGAACCAGCTATCTCGAAGCCTTGCGTATCCTGGCAAAATATTCCCCCGACTTGTTTTTGAAGATTTATTCACTTAGTCGCGAGTGTTATGAAATTGATAAACGCACCTATCATGTTTCAGCACAATTAGACCGATTACCCTCAACAAATGATTTGCCTTCCCTGCTGGATGATTTTCATGCACGGGAAATGTTGCACGTTACGTTTGGTTCTGTCCTGGCGCGGTTCGGCACAGAATTGAAAGAAACCCTTGGAAAGTATGAGACAGCTTACCTGGAAGGATTGCGAGCACATTTTGAGAAACATTTACAATTGTTCCAGGCACAAGTATGAATCTCGAGAACCTTCAGTCTTTTTATGATTTCACAGATCGCACTATATTGGTGACTGGCGGAGCAGGTGTGATCGGAATTGAAATTTCCCGCATGCTTGTGGAGTGCAATGCCAATGTCGTAATTTTGAGTCGTAATGCAGAACGCGGGGAAAAATCAATTTCCGAAATCAATAAAGAGATCAAGAGCAACGGGCGGGCAATTTATATCCACGGCGATGTGTTGAACAGCGATACTTTACACCACGCAAACGAAAAGATTCATTCTCAATTTGGAGAGGTCGATATTCTCATCAATGCCGCAGGCGGCAATCATCCTTCGGCAACCACATCCGCTGATTTATCTTTCTTCGATCTTCCACTGGATGCGCTCCGCCATGTCGATCAACTGAATCTGCTTGGCACGATTTTGCCATGTCAGGTGATTGGGCGCGGCATGGCAGAGCGCGGCGAAGGCGTGATTCTGAATGTCTCTTCAATGAATGCCTTTCGTCCGCTGACGCGCACGGTGGGGTATGCCGCGGCGAAGGCCGCCGTGAGTAACTTTACACAATGGCTGGCTGTCCATATGGCGCGGGAATATTCACCGCGCATTCGTGTCAATGCGATTGCGCCCGGTTTCTTTGTTGGCGAGCAAAATAGACATCTGCTTTTGAACGAAGATGGCTCGCTTACCGAACGCGGCGCGACCATCATTGCTCATACCCCGATGGGACGCTTCGGGACTCCCGAGGATCTGCTCGGTGCGACGATGTGGTTGATCTCCCCTGCAGCCGCTTTCGTGACGGGAATTGTGCTTCCGATCGACGGTGGATTCTCGGCGTTCAGCGGTGTATGATATTAGTAGGGGCGAAGCATTGCTTCGCCCCTACATGGACTGAAAATGATTAAATCACAGGCAATCGCACCGCAAGGTCAATTATTATCTGATCAAGAGATCATCGAAACTTTGTACAAAGGACTGAATGGTAAATTCCATAATCAGCGCGTTCTTGTTTTGATTCCCGACCACACGCGTTCATTGCCTCTCCCTTTCCTATTTCGCGCGCTTGTAGACATTTTGCATAATAGCAAACAACTCGATTTCATGGTTGCGCTGGGGACGCATCCGCCATTGAGCGAGGAGAATATTTATAAGCATGTTGGTATTTCGTCCGAAGAGAGGGCAACTACCTTCAAGCATATTGGTTTGTTGAATCATGCGTGGGATACTCCATCTACACTCACGTCACTAGGGGTGATGGGACAAGACGAAATCAGGCAAATCGCAGGAGCAAATTGGCATTCATCCTTGCCGGACGAAGTGGATATCCGTATCAACAAAGCGGCGTTGGAATATGATCATATCATTATCCTCGGACCAACTTTTCCGCATGAAGTCGTCGGGTTTTCAGGCGGGGCGAAGTATCTCTTCCCTGGCATCTCTGGTGCAGAGATGATCAACGCCACGCATTGGCTTGGGGCGTTGGCGGAAGTTGTGGGGACCATTGGAATTAAAGACACACCAGTACGCGCTATGATCCATGCTGCTGTGACACGGTTGAAAACGCCACTGACGTTGGTCGCGTTAGTGGTGGAGGGTCATGGGTTGAGTGGCTTGTTTATTGGCGATCATTTGTCGGCTTGGAGTGAAGCGGCGGATCTATCTGCAAAGCGTCACATCCGCTGGGTCGATAAACCTTTTCAACAAGTCTTATCCTGTGCACCTCCTATGTATGATGAATTGTGGACAGGTGCCAAAGCAATGTATAAGCTTGAACCAGCTGTTGCGATTGGCGGAGAAGTCATCATTTACGCGCCGCATTTGGATATGGTCAGCAATGTGCATGGAAAATATATTTACGAAGTTGGCTATCACATCCTGCCTTATTTTTTGAACGATTGGAAACGCTTCAAAAATATTCCACTTGGCGTATTGGCACATAGCACGCATCTGCGTGGCTCAGGCGTGATGGAAAACGGGATCGAAAAGCCGAATGTGAAAGTGACGCTGGCAAGTAAAATTTCTGCCAAAGATTGTGCACGACTTAATCTTGGCTATCTTGACCCATTGAAAATTAATCTGGAGGATTGGAAAGATCAGGAAGCTCAAGGTGTGCTCTGCGTCCCAAAAGCAGGCGAAATCTTGTATCGACTGGCTGGATCTTCAGCCCACCGCGGATTTTTTGTCGGTTGAGCATTCGTGGTGGATGATATTGATTCAGATTGTTTTGCTCCATTCATTCGAGTCTCTGCTGTTTTAACTTTTCCCTGAATTGCTGTGGTGTTACCCGGCTGAATTTCTAGATCGACGAGAAACAACCTTGTAAGCTGTTGCGATGCCAGACGGGTTATGCAATTTTGTTTGCCTAGAAGCACCGAAAACTAGAAAATAGTGGGGGATTGGTAAGAGGTTCATTCCAACGGAAAATTGATACTTGACTCTCACTTCCGTTTTATGCTACACTGCAAAAGTAATTTACACGTGTAAGGTGATACGTGTAATCAAATGTTTTGTAGTTATTCAGGTCACACTTACCAACGCATGAATCGACCCACCCAAGTTGATGTTGCCCGACTCGCAGGAGTTTCACGTGCGACTGTTTCATACGTTCTAAACAGCGTGACTAATGGCCGGGTGCCAATTTCCGAAGAGACCCGTCAGCGAGTTTTGGATGCTATTGAAGAGCTGGGCTATGAGCCGGATGCTCGAGCACAGGCTCTTCGTTCCGGTGCAACAAAGACAATTGCGTTAATCATTCCAGATCTCCGAAATCCTCACTTTTGCGAGTACGCAACCGGCATTGAAGAAGCAGCGCGCGCTTCGGGGTACCACATGCTTCTTTCCAGTACGGCGCTAAATGATGAATATGCTGTAGATATCTTCAAAGATCTAGCCCGACGCCGGATCGATGGGTTGATTCTAGCGAGCTCTTTCATCCTCGAGTCTGATGAGGCCCAAGCAACACTTGCTCAGGTGCGAAAACGTGGGCTTCCAATTGTGGAGTTAAGCGACAACTATGGCGTGGACGCGGTTGCCGCCGACTATCGAGATGCAACCATGGAAGTAATGGATTATTTGTTGTCGCTTGGACATCGCCAGATCGGGCTGATTTACGGTGTCGGTGGTGTAGGGGGACATGAACTGGCTGATGATCGGCTCGAAGCCTATCGAGCCAGTCTTAATGCTGCTGGTCTACCGATTCGTTCAGATCTGATTGTTGACTGTGGCCCAACAATTGAAGATGGTTATCAGGCTTCTTTAAAACTTCTCGGGCTCGCGTCTCGGCCTACAGCCATCATTGCCATCAACGACTTACTGGCGATTGGTGCTCTGCGGGCAGCTGTAGACTCGGGATTGCAGGTGCCAAAAGATATATCTTTTGTTAGTTACGATGATATTCCGATGGCACACTACTTTGTGCCGCGCCTCACAACGGTAACTAAAGACGCGCTGACGCTTGGAAGGAAAGCCTTTGAGATTCTGCTGGCACGAATTCAGGACCCCGATCTTCCTCGTCAGGTAATTTACAGTCCATCGAAACTCATCATCCGGGAGTCAACCGGGCCGGCACCATCTTAATGGGAAATTGGATGAGTGAAATCTTTTATTTGATTAAATACAGTGCACGTAGTGACAATGAGTTTGTACGAGGATCCATAAAAAGTATGCTGGGATGAATGCAAATAAAAAAGCGGTCCATACCCACTACTCACTGTTCCAAACCGAAGGTCTGGCAATCAGTAGTTTCAGACCTGACAGCTACCCTGCACTCGAGCTGAACCCGCTGGCCGCAGGTGATCAGACTCTACATAGAAAGGAGATACTGCCTATTGTCCTATGATATGAACCGCTTCCCAATTCTAAATCATATTCACAATTAAAGACCTACAAATAATCTCGGAGGAGATAATGAAACAGAATAGATTTTTCTATAATCTGATAAGCATGCTATGCTTATTGGGGCTGTTAGCAGCATGTGCTCCTGCTGCCACTGAAGCACCCGCTGCAAGTGGACCGGTCACGCTGACCTATCTTGTTGACGACAGCCAGAATACGAAGGACACGTCCGCCGCACTTGTTGCTGCGTACACGGCGCAACATCCAAACGTGACCATCAATATCGAGACCCGGCCCGGGGGCACCGATGGCGACAATATCGTCAAGACGCGTCTCGCGTCGGGCGAGATGTCCGATATTTTCTGGTACAACTCCGGCTCGCTGCTGCAAGCCTTGCACCCGACTGACACCCTTGTTGACCTTTCAAAAGAACCGTTTATTGCAAACATCGTAGAATCGTTCCTGCCCACCGTGTCGCAAGACGGACAAGTCTTCGGCGTGCCAACTGGTACAGCACTTGGTGGAGGCATTCTCTACAACAAGAAGATCTACGAACAGCTTGGGTTGAGTGTACCCAAGACCTGGGCTGAATTCGAAGCCAACAATGAAAAGATCAAAGAGGCCGGTATCGCGCCCGTTGGTGCCACGTACGGCGATACCTGGACATCCCAGCTATTTGTTCTTGCTGATTACTGCAACGTCCAACAGGCCAACTCAAACTTCGCTGCAGACTATACCGCCAATAAAGCCAAGTACGCCTCAACACCTGGGGCAATGGCTGGTTTCAATTACCTGCAGGAGGGCTTTGAGAAGGATTGGTATCAGAAGGACTTTGCAACCACGAAATTCGAACAGGGTCTGAACATGTTGGCCGATGGTGAGTTCGCCCAATACCCGATGCTGTCCTTTGCGCTTGGGACCATCGCGACCAACTGGCCCGATAAGGTGAATGATATTGGGTTCTTTGGTCAACCCGGCACAGATGCGTCCAAGAATTGCGCGACGATCTGGATGCCTGCCGGAACCTACATCCCGAAGACGACGAAGAACCTCGCGGCGGCGAAGGATTTCCTGGCATTCATCGCTTCTACCGCCGGAGTCGACGCGATCAATGCAAAAGTCCCACCACAAGGTCCATACCTGATCAAGGGAACGAAGCTTCCCGAGAATGCTCTTCCCGGTGTGAAGGATATCGCCGCGTACATTGATTCCGGCAACTCGGTCCCTGCGCTCGAATTCCTCTCTCCGATTAAGGGACCAAATCTTGAGCAGATCTGTGTGGCGGTTGGCACTGGCCAGATGTCTCCTGAGGAGGCAGCCGCAAACTATGACGAGGATGTTAAAAAGCAGGCACAACAACTTGGTTTGCCAGGCTGGGACCAATAACCTTATCTAGCCGCTTCTTTCTCCTTTTCTGAGGGCCAGGTGAATCCTCGGCCCTCAGATCTGGCGAGACACTAGATACGGCGATCAACGACGGAGAATTCCATGAGAAGTCAAACGCGGCCGCGGGTCGTCTTGCAAGCTTATCCTCACTGGTTTTATCTACCAGCAGGTCTGGTGTTCTTTGTATTCTTCCTCGTGCCCACCGCGCTTGCATTTTATTTCAGCCTTACCCGCTGGTCGCTATTCGATGCGACGTTTATTGGGCTGGATAATTATCGCACTTTCGTGAGCGATCCACAGCTTGTGTCCGGGCTTCGCAACACGATTATCTATGCTGTGTTGACGAGTGGCCTCAAAGTTATCATTTCGCTGCCGCTCGCGATGCTGCTCACATCGAGCATTCGATGGAAGGGGCTTTTTCGGGGTATTATTTTCTTCCCAGTGCTGGTGAGCACAGTTGCAGTCGGGATTACGTTTGCGACTCTCATGCAGCCCTCGTTTGGACTGATCAATACAGCCCTGGGATTCCTCGGACTCCCAACTCCCGATTGGCTGGGTAATCCCAGGCTAGCGCTCTACTCTGTGGCACTGGTCGATGTATGGAAGGGCGTGGGCATCGCCATGGTAATATTTATCGCGGGCATCCTCTCGATTCCAGAGGAGTACTTCGAAGCCGCGCGGCTCGAAGGCGGAACGTGGGTGAAGTTTCGTCACGTTATCCTGCCACTGGCCCGCAATGCGATGTTCACCGTCATTCTGCTGTCGTTCATCGGCGGGCTAAGGACATTTGATCTGATCTGGACCATGACGCGCGGCGGTCCCGGCTTCGCTTCGGATGTGCTCACATCAGTCATTTACAAGGAATATCAGGCAGGCTTTTATGGTTTGTCAACGGCTGGTAACGTGGTCCTTTTCATCCTCGTCACGATCATTGTTTATCCTCTGATGCGCTTCTTCAACCGAATGGAACTTGAGTTATGAAGCTTAGAAAATTCATTTCCGGCATCTGGGTCGATGTTCTATCTCTTGTTGTCATTGGCATCGTATTTGTCGTGCCATTCATATTCATTTTTCTGACAGCCGCCAAGACACGAGGAGAAGCCGCCCTCTTCCAGTTCACCTGGCCCAGTGAATTTCAACTTATAGAGAACATTCGGGAAGTTCTGACGTTTGGCGACTATCGTATGTTCCGAGCGTTGTGGAACAGCACAGTTTTGACGGTAGGTTCGGTCACTTTGATTGTTCTGCTCTCTGCCCTTGTTGCCTTCGTTATGCAGCGGCGGCGCGATCGAATGGCATCGCTTGTCAGTTCCATCATGCTCGCGGGTCTGATCATCCCACCAGCTGTAGTAC
>DAINRK010000065.1:5476-12881 GCA_036741855.1 Anaerolineales bacterium | reverse complement strand
CTATTTATCTCGTAATAACGCGTATCCCTTTTTCGAGGCGTTGGGCGATTTGATCAAAACAGGTCCCACAGGAACAAATGTCAATGATCTAATTTTCTTAATCGGAGGAGACAATAATTCATGAAAACCATGCTAATCCTCTTTCTTGCAGTCTTCAGTGAAGTAACAGCAACAACTTCACTGAAATTCTCTGAAGGTTTTACCAAACTTATACCCAGCGTAGTGGTGGTTGTCGGCTATGGTTTATCTTTCTATTTGCTCTCCATGACTCTGAAAGTAATGCCAATCGGTGTTGCGTATGCATTCTGGTCGGGAATTGGGATCGTTTTGACTGTGGTCGCAGGAAAATTTATCTGGAACGAGACTCTCGATTGGGCGCGTATCACAGGCATAGTCCTCATTATCGTGGGCATTCTAGTCATCAACTTGTTTTCAAAAGTCGCCGCGAATTAATAATCTAAGTACGCGAGGGTAGGTCCGTTCCAACGACTTGACAACTTACTAACTAGTAAGTAAAATTTCTTTATGGTTAGAAGTACGAATACCAAACGGGCAATCCTGGATCTGGCAGAATCTTTTCTTCAGGAAAAGGGATTTAATGGCTTTAGTTATGCTCATATTGCAACTGAGCTCGATGTGAAAAACGCGGCTATCCACTACCATTTTCCGACCAAAGAAGCTCTCACTGATGCTGTAATTCAACGCTATCGTGACCGGTTCCAACTATGGATCAATAATTCACGCGTAAAAGATTTGCCTCCCAAAGAAAAGCTGGATTGGTTTTTCAATATTTACACCAGCACACGCGCAGACCATGGCAAGGTCTGTCTTGCGGGCTCTCTCGAGACGGAATTCAATTCCATCCCTGATTCATTGCGTAAGCAGACCCAGGCATTGACGAAAGAACTGCTTTCATGGCTGAGTGCCACGTTGAGTGAAGGAAGAGAAGCCGGGGTGTTTCATTTCAGTGGAGAATCGGCCAGCAAGGGCGCATTGATTCTTTCGAGTTTGCAGGGAGCTTTACAGATGGCCCGCGCATTAGGTACTGCCAAATTCAATGAGATCGTAGAGCAGCACAAACAAGACCTCCTCTCGTAAAATTTTTTTTATTATCAAAACTTACTACTTAGTCAGTATCAAAAGGAGAAAACATGAATACTTTGGACTCAACAGTCAGCAAACAACAGGCAATTGTGAAGAAGGCATATCAGGCTTTTTTCAGCCCTTCAAAATATGAATTGAAATCGGGAGATGAAGAAATTCTGGCACGCGGGAGCAACTATCGTCTCCCATTCGATGGTGGCGAGTTGGCAGTCACAACCTGGGGAAATTCGGGTCCAACTGTATTACTCATGCATGGATGGGGTGGAAGCCGCGCCCAAATGACCAGATTTGTTGACCCGCTTTTATCAGCAGGAAATCGCGTCGTTGCTTACGATCAGCCCGCACATGGCGACTCTGATGGCAAAACAACGAACCTCCTTGAAATCGCCCCAACGATGGATGTAATAGTCAGGCAGGAAGGAAATTTTGATGCAATCATCGCCCATTCATTTGGGACTCTGATTACTTCTTATGCATTGGTCAATCGGAATTTTCCGCATCCTTCTCGACTTGTCTATTTCGGCGCGTTCAATCGACTTATGGATTCCCTGCCGCGGTTCCAGGTGATCTCAGGTTTGCCAGATGAGATCATTGATGGATTTCGAAGCATGCTCTATGAAAATTTTGGGCAGGGTGTATTGGAAGCAATCGTTCATGAAAAACTGGCTCCTCAAATTGATATTCCCGCATTGATGTTTCACGACGTTACGGATAATGTCACACCGGTTGAAGACAGCCGCGCCATTACAAAGGTTTGGAAAAGCGCGCAGTATGTCGAAACAGAGGGATTAGGGCATCGAGGTGCCTTGCAATCATGGGAAATTCATGAGCAGGTCATAAATTTCCTGAAATCGTAATAGGACAAAAACTCCCTCACCTTTATGACGGCGAGGGAGTTTCATATCTCTTCAATGGCTCTCTTTTTTGCATCCTCAATGAATTTGAGGAAGATGTTTATATTCAACCCTGTCGTTGCGGTCACTTTCCAGTCAACGGGATCGACCATCGGTCGGACAGATGCGGCAAGTTCCCAATACCCCAGGTTTTTGAGCTTGCATCCCATTTCGGATTCATAAATGTGTAAAAATTCATCGGCCGCGTCGGGCGCGTTCATCAACACCATGTTCATGCGCGCATAAGCCACATCCACTGCAGAGTCGCCGTAGGCCGCTTCCTCCCAATCCAGCACAGCAGAGATTTCATTTTCGTGCCACAAGATATTGCCGGTCCAGTAATCGATATGCAAAAGAGATGGAGTGTCTGCAACCAGGTTGAAGGACAAATTGCGCAGGGTACGCCATAAGTTTGCGCCGCCTGGATAGTCCTGCAAATAACGAGGTGGTGTATCGTACTTCAAGAACCACGCCGCTTCGTCGTTTCCCTTCAATAAAAATTTCTGTTCTTCATTTCGACAGGGGATGGAATGAATTTTTGCCAATGTCTTGGCGAGTTTTCGCGCCCAATCAATAAAGTCGGATGGCACCTCCATCATAAGATTGCCTTCCACAAATTGAGTGACGATCCCGGGCGAACCTAAAATATCGCCCGTCTCATCGAGCAGCAACGGCTCCGGCGCGGGGATTTGGTGTTTATTTAACAACTCAAATGTTTTAAATTCCCTGCATGCCTTCTCCCCGCGGTTATAATCGCCGAAAACTTTGTAACGTCTGACAACGATCTTAGTTAGCTTCCCGTTTGGCAAACGTATCTTTACAAGATGTGTATGGTTCGAGAAACTGCCTGGGAGCAACTCGATCTGCAGAGCGGAACTTCCTGGCGCAATCCTTTCTAGCAACGCCTGCACCCTCTCTTCTGGAAGTTCATCAAGTAAGGTATCTGACATGAAAAGATTATATCAACGAGATTCCTTATTTTATACACTGCTACCTGAAGGTAAAATAATAGCGTATAGTGAAGTGATACAATCCTATTATGGGTACACTCTACCTCGTTGCCACTCCCATCGGCAATCTCGAAGACATGTCCCCACGCGCAGTCCGCGTGCTGCGCGAAGCAAGTTTGATCGCAGCAGAGGATACACGTCACACGGGGATACTGCTCAAGCATTTCGAAATTAAAACCCCACTCACAAGTTACTTCGAACACAACAAACTGAATAAACTAGACTTAATCCTGGACAAACTTTCTACGGGTGATGTGGCATTGGTTTCCGATGCAGGGACTCCTGCCGTCAATGACCCGGGCTATGAACTGGTAAAAGCCGCGCTGGCTTCAAACTTCGACGTGAAGCCTGTTCCCGGTCCTTCAGCACCTATCGCTGCCCTGACCGTTTCCGGCTTACCTACAGACTCATTTCTCTATCTCGGTTACCTTCCCCATAAAACAAGCGATCGCCACAAGTTCATCGGGCAAGTTGCCAATCTGTTCTACACGCTTATCTTCCTCGAATCGCCCTATCGTATTGTTGAAGCATTGGAAGATATACTTTCCATACTTGGAGATCGCCAGATCTGTGTGGCGCGCGAAATGACAAAGATGTTCGAAGAATACTGGCGCGGCAGCATCAGTGGTGCATTGGAGCATTTTAGATCCCAACCTCCGAGAGGAGAATTTACACTGGTGATTGAAGGAAAGACGAGAGAGGAAAGCGGAAAGTGGACAAAACAGGAATTAATAGCGGCCATTGAAAAAGAAATGGAACATGGCAAATCCGCAAAAGATATTTCTTCAGAACTTGCTATGCAAAGTGGCTGGAGCAAAAAGGAAATTTATGCGCTGGTGAATCAAAATAAATAAGGAGAATGCCGTGCCCGACAAAGACGAAAAAAAGCCTCAAGAGAAAAAAGAAGAAAAACCAGTAGTAGTTGATAAGCTGGTGGAGTCCAATCATTCCATTAAGATCAAAGGAAAAGAGATCAAATACACTGTCACAGCGGGAACAATGATTCTTAAGGAGGAAACAACTGATCGTGAGAAGGAGGCAGAGGGCGAAAAGCCGCGTGCACAAATCTTCTTCATCTCCTACACAAAAGATGGCGTCAGAGATAAATCCAAACGTCCGCTAACGTTTTCGTTCAACGGCGGCCCCGGTTCCGCATCCGTGTGGCTGCATTTGGGTGTACTTGGTCCGCGTCGTGTCGTGATGCAGGAAGATGGGAATTTACCCCCACCCCCCTATAAATTGACAGATAATGAATTTTCGCTTCTCGATGACACCGATCTGGTATTTATTGACCCAATGAACACAGGCTACAGCCGCCCAGTGGAAGGACAAAAGCCGAAGGAGTGGCATGGATTCAAAAAGGATATTGAGTCGGTGGGTGATTTTATACGCCTCTACACCACGCGCAATAACCGCTGGCTTTCCCCCAAGTTCTTGATCGGCGAATCGTATGGCACAACTCGCGCTTCCGGGCTTTCAGGCTTCCTCCAGGATCGTTTTGGCTTATATCTCAACGGTATCATGCTGGTCTCGGTTGTACTCGATTTTACAACCCTATATTTCAACATTAACAACGACCTGCCATTTATCCTCTACCTGCCTGGTTATACGGCCACGGCGTGGTATCACAATGTGCTGATTCCACACAAGCCATTGCAGACGTGGCTTAAGGAGGCGGAGGAGTTTGCAGTAGGTGAATACGCCAGCGCCCTGCTCAAAGGCGATGCCCTTACAAAGGAAGAACGGGCGCGGATTGTCGAGCGAGTTTCACTTTATACAGGCATCTCAAAGGACTTTGTGGAACGCTCGAACTTGCGCATCAACGATCAGCATTTCTTCAAGGAACTTTTGCGCGAACGCGGGTTGACCGTTGGCCGTCTCGACAGCCGCTTTACAGGGCGTGATCGATTGGGCGTCACAGAAACCCCCGAGTATGATCCACTGCTGACGAATATCACTGGTCCCTATATGGCCACCTTTTATGAATATGTCCGCAATGAGTTGAAGTTCGAATCGGATCTGCCTTATGAGACCCTGAGCGGATTTGTGCATCCATGGTCTTACGCCGATTTTGAGAATCAATATGTCAATGTTGCCGAGACTCTGCGCGCTGCGATGACCCATAACCCCTACCTCAAGATTTTTGTCGCGAATGGTTACTACGATCTGGGAACTCCCTACTTTGCCACCGAATATACGTTCAATCATCTTGGTTTGGATGAGAGCCTGCGCAAAAATATCTCAATGGAGTATTATGACGCGGGGCATATGATGTATATTCACATCCCTTCTCTTAGGCAGATGAAGACAGATTTGGCAAATTTTATAAAAAGCGCGGTGGCGTAAAAAGTCCCGGTGTATCTCTAGTTCTCAATGATACATCTGCCCTGGCAATGCCAGGGCAGATCTGTTTAAGCTGTAACCTATTCTTAGGTGTGCTTTCCGTTGTTTGAGTAACCTTGCAATATAATTACCGTCATGTCGGCACCTTACAAACCTGTAAGGCCTTTCGCATATGCGAACGCAGGGTCTATTTGAAAAAGGACTAAATGAAAAAGATTTCTCCTATTCTCTTTGTATTCGTTTTTTTGCTTTCTGTGGTAGCAACACCAGTGTCAGCTGCTCCATTGGCTATAACAACCACGCCTACCTCCTCTACACAGGAACTTGGGCAGCTCAAGGTTTGTAAATCTGCTGGTGCAGGGGTAACTGTGGGTCAGTTGTTTACCATCAATGTAAATAACACCAGCTACAGTGTTCCCGCAGGACCCACCGATGGCGGCTATTGTGTTCTTGCCGGGCAGTTTCCGCTCAATTTGGATGTAACTGTACAGGAGGTCATTCCTGCAGGCTATGAGGTATCCAATATTGAGGTCAAACCGGACCGTGCCCAAAGCACAGATGTGGAATTAGGAAAAGTTATCGTCGAAATAGGCAGCGGCGTGACTGAAGTCGTTTTCACAAATAGAGCAAGCGGTTTGCCCACGCCAACCGCCAGACCGACAAACACGCCAACAGCTACTCCAAGCTGTGCTCCAAACTGTACGCCTACACCGACTCCCACGCCCAAAGGCCGTCTGCAGATCTGTAAAGAGGCTGACGGTGCTGGAGTCAATGGTTACTTTAGTTTCACTTTCGCGAACAGATCAAAGACTGTTCCAGTAGGAGCCTGTTCTGCGCTCATCACGGTGGATGCTGGCATGCTAACAATAAGTGAAGTTGCCCAGGCAGGAATTAAGGTCTCAGATGTGTACACCATTCCTGCGAATCGTTTGATCAGCAAGAATCTTAATGCTGGCTCTGCCACAGTGACAATCGTTCAAGGAAATGCCTCCTCACAAACGATTGTCGTTTTCCGCAATCGCGTTGAGACGCAAACGGTAACTCCAACTCGTACCCCAACAGGAGGTTTCACTCCAGCAACTCCCACACCTACTGGTACCATTACACCCGCAACACCTACCCCGACTGGAACAATCACACCCCCAACTTCCACACCTACCGGGACAATTACTCCTCCGACTCCGACACCTACTGGAACGATTACACCGCCTACACCTACTCCCACAGGAACGATTACGCCTCCGACACCGACACCTACGGGCAGCACCACACCTCCGGTCTGTACACCCACCATCGTGACAGCGAATTTTGGTGCGATTGCTGTGAATCAATCGGTGGAGGGGCTGGGAGCGGTAGCACCGGATTTGAACATCAACGCCAATGGGACCGCGGTGAAGGTGGCTTCAGGTGTGGCTCCTCTTTTCTATATTTCACCAAACACAGGGAATTCGGTGTTGAATGATGGGTTAGGGGCCGGAGGAGGCTTCAGCGATGGGAATGCCCGGCTAGGTGCCAGTCCACCAGATGGTAGACCCCATCTATATACCTTCACCTTTGCAGCAGGAGTATCGGTCAGCGACTTCTCCTTGCACATGCTGGATTTCGGGGATCTGAACCCCACGCTCAGCACAGCCCATCATGCGACTATGATCGCTTATGATGCCAACGGTGCGGTAGTTACAACTCATGTGCTCGACTACACCACGCTGGCAGAACGCAACCCGATCAGCATGGATACAGCAGGGGATGCAACCGGTGCGTTACCTGGGCAACCCGGCAACTGGACATGGCACGTTTCCGGAGCTGGG
Source organism: Anaerolineales bacterium (assembly GCA_036741855.1). Taxonomy (GTDB): domain Bacteria; phylum Chloroflexota; class Anaerolineae; order Anaerolineales; family Villigracilaceae; genus Defluviilinea. The sequence continues at coordinate 5,723 of DAINRK010000065.1, read as the reverse complement.
ATTGTGAGAGTGGTTTTGGATTTCGGTGTGTTGGATCCGATCAACAACAAGGGGTATGATCCCAACATCGCCTTCGATAACCTCTCCTTCGCCAAGGAATGTCCACAGGCCTGTGCCCCACAAACAGTGACCGCGAACTTTGGTGTGATTGCGGTCAATCAATCTGTTGAAGGGTTGGGAGCAGTGGTACCAGATTTGAACATCAACGCCAATGGGACCGCGGTGAAGGTGGCTTCAGGTGTGGCTC